>DAIEHO010000052.1 GCA_027353565.1 Propionibacteriaceae bacterium | reverse complement strand
GCCGAGGGCCTGCAGGCCTCGTACGAGACCCACCGCGGCGCGTACATCAAGGTGATGGACCGCCTCGGGCTCGACTACGTCATCGTCAAGGCGATGTCCGGCGCGATGGGCGGCTCGGCGTCGGAGGAGTTCCTCGCGATCGCGCCCAACGGAGAGGACACGTTCGTACGTTCCCCGGGAGGCTACGCGGCGAACGTGGAGGCCGTCACGGTCGTGGCACCCGCGCCCGTGGACTCGTCGTCGACGCCCGCGCCGCAGGTCATCCACACGCCGGGTGCCGGCACGATCGACACCCTTGTCACGGCGGTCAACGCGACGGCGCCCCGCGACGACCGACCCTGGACGGGCGCGGACACGCTGAAGAACGTCGTGTTCATGCTGCTGAACCCCGACGGGACGAAGGTGCCGCTCGTCATCGGGCTGCCGGGCGACCGCGACGTGGACGTCAAGCGGCTGGAGGCGGCGATCGCTCCCGCGGAGGCGGTGGCGTTCGGCGAGGCCGACTTCGCCGCGCACCCGGCTCTCGTCAAGGGCTACATCGGGCCGGCCAAGGGCGGGCAGGCGATGCTCGGCACCGGGTCGGCGAGCGGCATCCGCTACCTGGTCGACCCGAGGGTGGTCGACGGTACGGCGTGGGTCACGGGGGCCAACGTCGCGGACCACCACGTCGTCAACCTCGTGGCCGGGCGCGACTTCACCCCCGACGGTGTGATCGACGTCGCTGAGGTCCGGGCGGGGGACCCGGCACCCGACGGGACCGGCCCGCTGGAGCTCGCCCGCGGTGTCGAGATGGGCCACATCTTCCAGCTGGGGACGAAGTACGCCGAGGCGCTGGGCCTCAAGGTCCTCGACGCCAACGGCAAGCTGGCGACCGTGACGATGGGCTCTTACGGGATCGGCATCTCGCGCGCGGTCGCCATGGTGGCCGAGACCACGTGCGACGAGCGTGGTCTGGCGTGGCCCCGCAGCCTCGCGCCGTACGACGTCATCGTCATCCCCGCAGGCAAGGAGGAGGCGCAGGCAGTCGAGGCGGAGCGCATCGCCCGCGAGCTCTCCGGGTCCGGCCTGGACATCCTGCTCGACGACCGCAAGGCCTCGCCGGGCGTGAAGTTCACCGATGCCGAGGTGCTGGGCATCCCGACCGCCGTCGTCGTGGGCCGGGGCCTCGCCAACGGGCTGGTCGAGGTGCGGGACCGTACGGCGGGGACGAAGGACGAGGTGCCGGTCGACGACGTCGTCGCACGGGTCATCGCGGACGTGCGCGGAGAGTGATCCTCGGGCTGCCGCTGGCCACGATGGCGCTGCTGCTCGCGGCAGCGTTCGCCGCGGGCTGGGTGGACTCGGTCGTGGGCGGCGGTGGCCTCATCCAGCTCCCGAGCCTGCTCATCGGGCTTCCCGCCGACACCGCTGTCGCCACGGTGTCCGGCACGAACAAGCTGTCGAGCGCCGCCGGTACAGCGATCGCCACCGGCACGTACCTCAGCAAGGTGGCCGTCGAGTGGAAGGTGGCGCTGCCGCTCATGGCGGCGGCGTACGCGGGGTCCACGGGCGGAGCGCAGCTCGTCCGGTTCTTCCCGAGAGCGCTGTTCACGCCACTCGTCCTGCTCACTGTCGTCGTCGTCGGCGTGTACACCCTGCGGCGGCCGGCGATGGGGCTGGAGACCCACCTCAAGCACGAGGGCCGGGCGCGTGTCCTGCGCGTGGTGGTGATCGGGCTCGGTGTGGGCCTCTGGGACGGCCTCGTCGGGCCCGGCACCGGGACGTTCTTCGTCATCCTTCTCGTCGCCGTCATCGGGTACGGCTTCCTCACGGCGACGGTGCTCACGAAGCTCGCGAACCTGACGACCAACGTGGCCGCGCTCGTCGTGCTGGGGGTGAGCGGCCACGTGCTGTGGGGGATCGGGGCCGTCATGGCTGTCGCGAACCTGAGTGGTGGCGCGATCGGCGCCCGTATGGCCATCCGTCACGGGAACGGTTTCGTTCGGAAGGTCTTCCTCGTCGCCATCTGCGTCCTGGCGCTCAAGCTGGGCTGGGACACCGTCCAGGCGCTGGTCTGACCGTCGTCAGCAGCCGCCTCGCGAGATCTCGCGTCAGCCTGGGAGCGGCTCAGGCGTCCGGCCAACCGGGGTAGTCGGCCATCCCGAGCCCCAGCGGCAGTCCCAGCGTCGAGGCGTCCGCAAGGTCCTGCACGCCAGTGGTCACGCCGGTCGCGGCGCTGGCGACCGCGACCGCGGCAGCCTCTGTGACCGCGGCCAAGAGCCTGCCGACGAGCACCAGGGCGGCATCGTCCGAGGTCGTGGCGGGGATCGAGTACACCGGGGCACCCGGTACGGGGGTCTGCGAGGCGGCTCTGCTCCGTGCGGCCAGCGCATCGCGCTGTGCCTTCACCGCCAGTACGACGCGGCCCAGGGCGGGACGAGCCGGGTTGGACGCCGTGAGCCGTCCCAGGGCCGACTCGAGCCCGTACACCGCCTCGTGGTAGCGGTCGAGCAGGTCGTTCCCGGCAGCGGCCGGTGAGAGCACCGCGACCTCCCGGAGCGGTACGGCCTTCGTCACCCCGGACACCGTGGTGGTCAGGGCCCGTCGGGACTGGAGTGCCGACGCGGCCTGAGACGCCCAGAAGGCCGCGAGCTCTCCGGTGGCCTGCCCAGCGAGGACCGTGTGCGCCTGCTGCAGGGTCGTGAACATGCTGGACGCCGTTGCCAGAGCCTGGTCCCGGGTTCCCGGGGCTGCGATCGTCGCCGGGTCCACGGTCGCCGGCTGCCGGAGGAGCGGGTCCGGGGAGGCGAGGACCGCGCGGTGCGTCTGGTGGACGTCGGCGATGAGCTGGTACCGGGGGGCGTCCCCGCCCGCCCACGGCGCCCCGGCCATGGCCGTCAGCAGCGCGGCGGCGCCCGCCTCTAGACCGGCGAGATGGTCCGCGCCCACAGGCGGAACCGGGACTGGGGGCGAGTAGATCGGCCGCGCGGTTCCGTTGATCCGAGGGTCGCTGACCGAGCATCCGGCTGCACTCAGACCCACCACAGCCAGCAGCAGGGTCCGGCGACGCATACGCCAAACCTAGTGCCCTGGCCTATGCTGGCCTGCACAACAGCTCGACCCAACCGGAGGACCGAACATGAATGTCGCTGCGTTGCGCGCGCTGCTGGAACCGGTCCTCGCTGACCGTGGCCTGGAGCTCGATGATCTCGTGGTGGTCGGAGCGGGTTCCCGCTCGGTGCTGCGGATCACGGTCGACGGTGACGGCCCCAAGGGTCGGGGTCCGCTCCTCGACGAGGTGGCCGAGGCGACCAGGGCGGTGTCCGACACGCTGGACGAGTCCGACCTGACCGGCCCCCAGCCGTACGTCCTCGAGGTGAGCTCGCGCGGCGTCGGGGCCCCGCTGGTCAGGGCCGCCCACTGGCGTCGCAACACGGGGAGGCTCGTGGCCGTGACGCGTACGGACGGCAGCAAGGTCACCGGCCGGATCACTGCGACGACCGAGACCGATGCCACGCTCACGGTCGAAGGCGAGCCGCTGACCGTGGCCTTCGCCGACGTGAGGAAGGCCGTGGTCCAGGTGGAGCTCAACAGGGCCCCCGACCTCGAGTTCGACGACGACATCTCAGACGAGGAGTGACGTGGACATCGACATGGCCGCACTGCGGCAGCTCGAGGCTGACAAGGACATCCCCATGTCGGTCGTCATCGACGCGCTCGAGGACGCCCTTCTCAACGCGTACGAGAAGACCGACAACCACACCAAGGGGGCCAGGGTCACGATCGACCGCAAGTCCGGCGCGGTCCATGTCCTCGCCCCTGAGCTGAACGGGGACGGGGAGAAGGTCGGCGAGTTCGACGACACCCCGACCGACTTCGGACGGATCGCCGCGGCGACCGCCCGGCAGATCGTCATGCAGCGGCTTCGCGAGGCCGAGGACGACCAGAAGTACGGCCACTTCGCCGCCTCCGAGGGAGACATCCTGCTCGGGGTCGTCCAGCAGGACCACCACAGCTCGACCGTACGTGTCGACCTCGGCAAGGTCGAGGCGATCCTGCCGCTGGCCGAGCAGACGCCGGGAGAGGACTACAGCCACGGCCGGCGCCTCCGCGTGTACGTGGTGGCCGTACGCCGCGAGCTGCGCGGCCTCCAGGTCGTCGTGTCCCGTACCCATCCAGGGCTGGTCGAGAAGCTGTTCAAGCTCGAGGTGCCCGAGATCGAGCAGGGGATCGTCGAGATCAAGTCCATCGCCCGCGAGGCCGGGCACCGTACGAAGCTGGCCGTACGGACGACCAACCCCGACGTGTCCGCGAAGGGAGCCTGCATCGGTCCGATGGGGCAGCGGGTACGGGCGGTCATGCACGAGCTGAGCGACGAGAAGATCGACATCGTCGACTGGTCGGAGGACCCGGTGAAGTTCGTCGCGTCGGCACTGTCGCCGGCCCGCGTGTCGAGCGTCGAGATCGTCGACCCCCTTGCCAAGTCGGCGCGGGTCATCGTCCCCGACTACCAGCTCAGCCTCGCCATCGGCCGCGAAGGCCAGAACGCACGCCTCGCGGCCCGGCTGACCGGCTGGCGAATCGACATCAGGCCGGACGTCGCCGCGGCCGAGAAGTAGCCGGACGCACCAGGACCCGACATCGTGGATGCCGGGTCCAGCGGTGGAAGGGTGTTCTCACGCTGTGCGATCGCTGCCTCCGTTTCCCTGGTCGGCATCTCCGACTGACCCCCATCACAGACCCGCTCGCTGAGTGGGCGCTGTGGGAGACCTGAGGTGTTCGTACGAGTCGTGCCGTCGGATACGGTGAGGCGGTGGCCCTCCCCGAACGCACGTGTGTCGGCTGTCGGACCCGTGCTCCGGTCGCAGAGCTCGTACGCGTCGTGGCCGACCCGCCAGGAATCGCGCTCGACGAGCGTCGCCGGCTCCCGGGGCGGGGCGCCTGGGTCCACCCCACCCGTACGTGCATCGTGACGGCCACCCGACGCAAGGCATGGGCCCGGGCACTCAAGGTGCCGGGGGTCGTCGCGGACGAGGTCGACCTCTGCCGCCGCGTCGGATGCGAGCCTGGACAGGGCTAGGACCGTCCTGCTCCGCGCCGTGCGGTCCGTTCACAGGCATGGCGACCAGTGTTCGTTTTCAGCCGTGGGCCACTTGGCCCTAGACTTGGGCGCTGACTGCCCGATCGGGCAAGTGACGACCAGAAAGTGGGCTCACGCTCATGACCACTCGATGAGTACGCCGCAATGAGCAACACCACCAACTAACCGGTCCGACGGCGCTGAGCTCCGGACCTGAAGGAGATCATGGCCAAGGTCCGTGTCTGGGAGCTCGCCAAGGAGCTCGGACTCGAAAGCAAGGATTTACTCACCACACTCAACGACATGGGCGAGTTCGTCCGGTCCGCCTCGTCGACCCTCGAGGCACCCGTGGTGCGCAAGGTTCGCGAGAAGTCGGTGGCCGCCGGTGCACCTGCACCGCAGGCCCCTGCCGCCCCTGCCCCTGCCCCTGTAGCGCGTGAGAGCCGGCCGGCTCCCACACCCGCGCCGTCCGTGGTAGCGCCCGCTGTCCCCGCTGCACCTGTCACGCCGACGGCACCCGCCGCCCGACCGAGGCCGGCTGCCGCGCCCGCACCGGTTGCCGAGGCGCCCACCGCCGCACCGGTCGCACCATC
>DAIEHO010000049.1 GCA_027353565.1 Propionibacteriaceae bacterium | reverse complement strand
CTTGCCGAACTGAACGTTCTCGACGTAGCGCTCCATGATCGCCTGGAACGTCGAGGCGCCCGGTGGCGGCGGCACCGGCGGGTCGTGCAGCTCGCCGGCGATGTCGCTCATGTACGTCGCGGCCTTCTGGTCGGCGTTGCCCAGGCTGCCCTTGATGGCGGCCAGGACGTCCGTGTTCGGCGGGAGTCCACGCTCGGCGAGCATGACCTTGCCGGCGTCGACGTTGTTGAAGTAGTAGTCGAGGAACTTCGCTGCGGCTGCCTGGTTCTTCGACTTCGCGCTGATCGACTGGTACTGGCCCGACTTGTACCAGAGGTCGGCATCCTTGGCGACGCCGGTCATGGACGGCAGACGGAGGATCTTGCAGTCCTGGCCGACCGCGGCCTGCTGGGCAGCGATCTGGTTCGACCACGTGAGAACCATGGCGACCTTGCCGACACCGAACATCTGCTGGGCGAGTGCCGTGCTGAAGTCCTGCGCATTCTCTGCCGCGGACGGGATGGCCTTCGCAGCCTGGTACTTCACCATGAGCTCGAAGAACGACTGCATGTCCGGCGGCTGCCACCCGAAGCCTGTGTCCGTGAAGAGCGACTTGCCGTGCTGGAACATCCAGGCGCGGGCGACCGAGTCACCGAACAGACCGCCCGACATGCCGTACTTGCCGCTGCCCAGCTTGCTGGTGAGGTTGGCGGACAGCTGCATCATGCTGTCCCACGTCCATGTCTTGTCGTCCGGAAGGCTGATGCCGGCCTGTGCGAAGAGGGCGGGGTTGGCCACGATCGAGAGGGCGTTGACGCCGGCGCACAGCGCGGTCACCTTGTTGTTGACCGTGCCGGTGGCGACCAGACCCTTGGCGAACTTGCTCGTGTCGATGGGGAGCTTGCTGAGGTCAGCGAGGATCCCCTTCTTGGTGTAGTCGCGGATGTACTGCTCGTCCATCTGGATGATGTCGGGGGCGTTGTTGCCGGCGACCTGCGTCGAGAGCTTGTCCCAGTAGCTCGACCACACGCCGGGCTCACCGGTGATCGTGACGTTCGGGTGGAGCTTCATGTAGTCCGCGATCACCTGGGCGGTGTTCTTGTTGCGGACGTCGTTGCCCCACCATGCGAAGCGCAGGGTCACAGGGCTGGTGTCGTTCGCCGTGGGTGCGGCGCCACCGGTGCTCGTGCTGCTGCACGCAGCGAGGGTCGCAGCTGCCGCTGTGCCGGCGGCTCCTGCCAGGAAGTTTCTGCGGGTCGTCATTGATCCTCCGTGTGGTGTTTCGTGTAACCCCTTCGCGCCGATAGTACGTACCTTGCGGCATCCCAGGCCACGACTTGCAAGCGCTTTCCAAGCGTAGCGCACGAATTGTTACCGAAACGTGGAAACGCTTACGTGCGGGCGGGGGTCAGCCGGTACCGCAGGATGCTCGACTCGCCGGGCTGCAGGTCGACCGCGCCCTCCAGGACGTTGCCCGCCTCGATGCACAGCATGCCTGGCCACTCGTCGTCGCCGAAGTCCGCCATGGTTGAGGACTTGGCCACCCAGGGGTTCCAGACGACGCTGTTCGCGGCTCCGTCGGTGGCGATGTGGAGCCGCCTGCCGAGCACCGGATCGTCGACGACGATCTCGCCGGCCCTGTCGTACACGCGGTCCGTCTCCGCGGTGATCGTGACGTCGCCGGCTTGCATCTCGCGCCTTCCGGTGACCTTGTCGAGGTACGACGCTCCGTCGAGACCGCTCACCGTGACCCGGCGCACATCGCCGACCGTGAGGTAGGTGTGCAGGGCCACCTCGTACGAGAACGGTCGGGCGCCCTCGTTCGCCACCGTGAGCGCCAGGGCCAGGTCCCCCTGGCCCACGCCCACCTCGTACGTCAGCGTCCAGGTCTCGCCGGGAAGGGCCTCGGGAGCATCGGCGGAGGTGAGCCCGTACGTGAGGACGGTCGCGTCC
This sequence comes from Propionibacteriaceae bacterium, assembly GCA_027353565.1. Taxonomy (GTDB): domain Bacteria; phylum Actinomycetota; class Actinomycetes; order Propionibacteriales; family Propionibacteriaceae; genus Fen-668. The sequence continues at coordinate 940 of DAIEHO010000049.1, read as the reverse complement.
GGACCCTCGACGACGTCGGTGAGCGTCCAGCCGCTGATCCTCGCGAACCCGTGCGCCGGCGTGAGGTCACCGCTGCGGCCGGGGCCGAACCATGGCCAGCAGATCGGCACTCCCCCGCGCAGCGCCTTCCCTCGCTCGAACGCCGAGTGCGCGCTCGTCCACAGGACCGGCTCGTCGTCGAGGTGCCACGACCAGACGTGCGCGCCGTAGTCGTACACCTCAGCGACGGAACGACCGTGTCGGATCTCGCGAGGAGCCTCAAGCGTCATGGCACCACGCTAGCCAACGCCGCCACAACCTCACCCGCTGATGCCAGGTGTTGACGCGTTCACCGCCGTCGGCGCTACCGGCCGTGTCCGTGTCCTGCGGCGCTTCGTGCCGTCAGCTCCGGACGGCTGGCAGCGTGGACACCAGTACAGGTTGCGCGCGGCATGGACCTCCAGCCGGACCGGTGTCCCGCAGACGAGGCACCCCTGGTCGTGACGGCGGTACACGTACACCTCGCCACCGTGCCGGTCCACCCTCGGGTCGCGACCCATCGCCTCAGGGCTGTGGTCCGGCCTCACCGTGTCGATCCGGTCGTCGATGACACCCTGTGGCATGAGGGCGACGAGGTCGGACCACATGACGTCGAACGTGCTCCGCGGCAGCTGCTTGCCCGGCAGGAACGGGTCGACGCCGGCACGGAACAGCACCTCGGCCCGGTAGATGTTGCCGACCCCTGCGAAGATCGACTGGTCCATCAGGAGCGCGGCGATCGTCTTGCCCGACCTGTGGAGCCTCAGCCACGCACGCTCACGGTCGGACTGCGGATCGAGCGGGTCGGGGCCGGAGGCGGCGCCGATGGCGGCTGCTTCCTCCACAGAGATCAGCTGGCAGGTCTGAGGCCCCGACAGGTCGTGGACCCCGGCCTGGGGTGTGCCGATCCGCAGTCTCACCT
>DAIEHO010000037.1 GCA_027353565.1 Propionibacteriaceae bacterium | reverse complement strand
GATCCACTCGACCGCGAGCGACTTCGTCAGGTGTATGACCGCTGCCTTGGCGCTGTTGTAGTGGACCTGCGTGAGGCCTCGGTTCGCGATGGACCCCGACATCGACGCGATGTTGACGATCGCCCCTCGCCCGTGGGCGAGCATGGCCCGCCCTTCCGCCTGGCAGGCGAGGAAGACGCCGGTGGCATCCACGTCGTACAGGCGCTGCCACTGCGCGAGGCTGAGCTCGGTGGCGGGTGCCGCGTTGGCGATGCCCGCGGAGTTCACGGCGAGCGACAACGGCCCGTACGCGGCTTCGACCTCAGCAACCGCACGGGTTGCGTCCGCCTCCACGGTGACATCCCAGTCGATCGGGATGCCCACTCCCCCGACCTCGGCGATCCGGACGAGCGTCTCCGCCGGGTCGCTGACCGCCAGGTCGGCGCACCCGACTTTCGCACCGGCCTCCGCAAGGGCGATCGCGATGGCCTGTCCGATGCCGCTCGCGGCGCCTGTGACGATCGCGACGGCGCCCTCGACGCTGTGGTTGACGAAGGGCCGGGAAGACGAGGCGCTCGTCGCAGGCATCAGAGGTAGTTCGCCGGGTTCACCATCGTGCCGTTGACCCAGAGCATGAAGTGCAGGTGGCAACCGGTGCTGTAGCCGGTGGTGCCGACGTAGGCGACGACCTGCCCCTGCGTGACGTGCTGGCCGACCCGTACGGCGTACCCGGAGAGGTGGTTGTACGAGGTGGTCAGGGCGCGAGCGTTGATGATCCCGTGGTCGATGAACAGGCGGTTGCCGTAACCCGCGTTGTAGTACTCCTCGGTGACCGTGCCCGACGCGGCGGCGAGGATGGGCGTACCGCATCCTGCGCCGAAGTCCGTCCCGTCATGGAGCTTCCAGATGTGAAGGATCGGGTGCAGCCGCATGCCGTACGGGGACGTGATCACCGCACCTGGGATCGGCCTGATGAGGCCGCTGCTCGACGACGGGGCCGACGAGATGCTGCTGCCACCGGACGTCGCGGCTGCCGCTGCCTGAGCAGCTGCGAGGGCCGCCTTCTCGTCTGCGAGCCGTTGAGCGATCCGGGCGTCCACGGCGTTGACCTCGGCCTGCTGGGCAGCCTGGTTCGCCTGGTCCTGTGCGACGGCCTGGGCTGCCGCGGCCTGCGCCGCGTTGTTGGCATCCACTGCCGCCTGGACCTGCGCGGTCGCGTCAGCCGCTGCCTTCTGTGCCTGCTGGCTCTGCCCGAGCTGGGCGGCGGCCGCGGCACGGGCGATGTTCGCACGAGCCTCGAGCACGGCGCGCGCGTTCTTGGCGTCCGCGAGCTGCGCCTGCGTGTCCTCGAGACGTGTGATCGCCGTCGCGGAGGTCTCGAACATGGTCGTGGCCCACTGCAGCTTGTCGTTCATCGACGCCGTGGTGGTGGGGGTGACGACCGTGACGATCCCGACCAGCGTGCTGTTCTGCTGGTACTGCTCTCGCGCCATCTCGCCGACCTGGGCCTGGGCCTTGTCGAGTGCGGCCTGGTTCTGGACGACGAGGCTGTCGGAGGCCTTGAGCAGGATCTGGGTCTGCGCCAGCGAACCGGCGGTCTCCGAGTCCTTGCGCTGAGCGGTCACGACGTTCTGCTGAGCCAGCGCCAGCGCGGCCTGAGCGTTGGCGAGGTTCGCCTGGGACGCCTGCAGCTTGGCGCTCGCCGCGGCCAGGATGGCGGACGACTCCTCCACCGTCGCCTGCGCGTCGGCAGCCCTCGCTGCCGCGGCGGCCCTCTGAGCGGTGAGGGTGTCGACGTCGGCCCTGGCTGCGGCTGCCGCCGCGTTGTCGATGGCGATCTGGTTCGAGTTCGAGTCGGCGACCGCACTGGGTGTGGCCCACATCGTCCAGCCGGCAACCACGAGGGCCGCAGCGGCGAGCCGAACGCCCAACTGTCGAGAAGAGTTCCGCACCGGGTACTCCTTGCATAGGAGAAGTCAGACCCGGAGATATCTCCTGGTCGCGATCAACGTCGGGACTATTGAAAGCACAATGGCGACCCCAGTGACACCCGCCATCGCCCATCCCGCGTCAGACCAGCCGATCCAACGTAAACCCTTGAGTGACACTTGAGCATTCTGGACGACCACGGTGTACAGGCCGAGCGCCAAGGTCCCGCTCGCCAGGGCGGCGCCCAGGACCGCCGCGAACAGGCTCTCGAGCAGGAACGGGAGCATGATGTAGATGTTGCTCGCGCCCACCAGGCGCATGATTCCGAGCTCCCGTCTTCGAGCGAACGCTGCCATTCGTATGGTGTTGCCGATCTGCAGCGAGGCGGCCAGCAGGAGCAGCACGCTCATCCCGATCGTCCCCCACCTCAAGGCGTTGAGCCACATGAAGATGGGGTCGAGATAGACGTGGAGGTCCTGGACGAACTGGACGCCCTTCATGGTCGAGATCTCGCTGACCAGCCCCTGGTAGTTCGCCGGGTTCTTGAGCTTGATCCTGTACGAGTCCTGCATCTGGTCGACCGTCAGCGAGTCCTCGATGGACGACCCCGCGAAGACCTGCTTGAACTGGGCGAAGGCGTCCTGCTTGGACTCGTAGTAGACGGCCTGCGTCTCCGGGTTCTGCTGGATGGCCGCGAGGACCGCAGCCTTCTCGGCATCGGTCGCGTCCTGGCCGGGGTCGCAGTTGTCGCCCTTGACGTCCTTCACGCACAGGAACGCCGAGATCTCGATCTTGTCGTACCACCGGTCCTTGAGCAGGTCCACCTGGCGTGCTGCGAGGAGCCCTGCGCCGAACAACGACAGCGAGACCCACATGGTGACCACGACGGCCAGGGTCATGCTGGCGTTGCGGCGTAGGCCGCTCAGCGCTTCAGAGAATGTGTGTCGCATGGAAAACTCCTACCGCGCCCCGTAGACGCCCTTGACCTGGTCGCGGACGATCTGACCTGCGTCGAGCTCGATGACCCGCTTGCGCATCTGGTCGACGATCGCAGAGTCATGAGTGGCCATGACGACGGTGGTGTCCGCACGGTTGATGCGGTCGAGAAGCTTCATGATCCCCACGCTCGTCGCAGGGTCGAGGTTCCCCGTCGGCTCGTCCGCGATGAGGATGCGCGGCCGGTTGACGAACGCTCGGGCGATCGCCACCCGCTGCTGCTCACCGCCGGACAGCTCCTCGGGGAGCCGTTCGCCCTTGCCGGCGAGGCCCACAAGCTCGAGCGTCTCCGGCACGACCTTCTTGATCACGGATGACGGCTTGCCGATGACCTGGAGCGCGAACGCCACGTTCTCGTGGACTGTCTTGCCCGGAAGCAGCCGGAAGTCCTGGAAAACCGTGCCGATCTGGCGGCGCAACCCAGGGATCTTCCAGGCCGGCAGCTTGCTGATGTCCTTGCCGGCCACGTACACGTGGCCCCTCGTCGCGCGGTACTCGCGCAGGATCAGCCTCAGAAAGGTCGACTTGCCTGACCCTGAGGTGCCCACGAGGAACACGAACTCGCCCTTTTCGACCTCGAGGCTCACGTTCTTGAGGGCGGCGCGCTGCTGGCCCTCGTACACCTTCGAGACGTCTTCGAATCTGATCACAGCTCACCCTGGGCCGGGATCGGGGACAAGGAGGTTCCTGAAGATTTCTCAGCCGGCCAGGTCCGAGTGTAAGCGCCCTTCCTTAGAGGCCACGACTCGACGCGCGCGCCGGTGACAAGCCTGTGAGCCTGATCGGGGGTCAGCCCTGCTGCTTGCGCCAGCGCACTCCCGCGTCGATGAAGCCGTCGATGTCGCCGTCGAAGACCGCGTCGGGGTTGCCCACCTCGTGCTCGGTACGAAGGTCCTTGACCATCTGGTAGGGGTGCAGGACGTAGCTGCGCATCTGCGACCCCCAGGAGTTGCCGCCGTCGCCCTTGAGCGTGTTGAGCTCTGCCGCACGGTCCGCACGGACCTTCTCGAGCAGTCGTGACTGGAGCACGCGGAGGGCGGCCGCCTTGTTCTGGAGCTGGGACTTCTCGTTCTGGCAGCTCACGACGATCCCGGTCGGGAGGTGCGTGATGCGTACAGCGGAGTCGGTGGTGTTGACCGACTGGCCGCCGGGGCCGGACGACCGGAAGACGTCGACCCTGATGTCGGCCTCGGGAATGTCGATGTGGTCCGCCTCTTCGGTCACGGGCAGCACCTCGACGCCCGCGAAGGAGGTCTGGCGACGTCCCTGGTTGTCGAACGGCGAGATCCTCACCAGCCGGTGCGTACCCTGCTCGACAGACAACGTCCCGTACGCGAAGGGCGCCTTGATCGAGAACGTCGCCGACTTGAGGCCGGCCTCCTCCGCATACGACGTGTCGTACACGTCGACCGGGTAGCCGTGGCGGTCCGCCCACCGCGTGTACATGCGGAACAGCATCTCGGCGAAGTCAGCGGCGTCCACCCCACCGGCCTCCGACCGGATCGTGATGAGGGCGTCACGCTCGTCGTACTCGCCGGACAACAGCGTGCGCACCTCGAGCGCCTGGATCTCGGGCTGGATCCGGTTCACCTCGCGGCGCACCTCGTCCACGGTTCCCGGGTCGGACTCCTCCTCCGCGAGGTCGACCAGTACGCCGAGGTCGTCGAGCCGCACCCGGATGCTCATCAACCTCTCGACCTCGGCCTTAAGCCGCGACAGACGCGAGGTCACGGCCTGGGCGTGCTCCTGGTCGCTCCAGAGGTCGGGTGCGGCGGACTGCTCCTCGAGATCAGCGATCGTCACGCGCTTCGCCGGGAGGTCGAGAACCGCCTCGATCGACGTCAGCGTGCGGTCGAGTGCGCCGAGCTCGGTGCGAATGTCATCTATCTGTCCCACGCTCAGAGACTGTACCGGGCGGCGAGCCCGCATCGTCACGCCGAATCCCTCCACCGGCGCCGTCATCCGTCCGTGTGGCAGCATGCGGGCATGACCACGACACGCCTCCTCGAGCCCGGTGACGCGCACGTTCTGGCGGATCTCGTCGCAGCGAACCGGACGTTCCTCGCCCCCTGGGAGCCGGTGCGCGCCGAGGCGTACTTCACCCCGGAGGGCCAGTCCGACGTGATCGCCGAGTCGCTCGAGCGGTACGAAGCGGGGCTGCAGGTGCCTCGCGTGATCCTGGACCGGTCCGGGGATGTCGTCGGCCGGATCAACCTCAGCAACATCGTGCGCGGCGCCTTCCAGTCGGCGAGTGTCGGGTACTGGCTCGCCGAGTCCGCCGGAGGGCGCGGTCTGGGGACCGCAGCGCTGGCCGAGATGGTCACGGTCGGTTTCACCGACGAGCACCTGCACCGGCTCGAGGCGGGCACGATCCCGGAGAACGTCCGGTCCCAGGCCGTGCTCGAGCGCAACGGCTTCGTACAGTTCGGCTACGCGCCGCGCTACCTGTCCATCGCCGGCCGCTGGCAGGACCACCTACTCTTCCAGCTCCTCAACGACGAGGTCTGACCCGCCGTACGGTCACATCGCGGACCTCAGCAGCTGCACCGCGCTCGCCGTGGCGTGCGACGTGTCGAGCAGCATCGTCGGGTTCGTCCGCGGCATCGGCGAGATCACGCCGTCGCCGCGCGCGTCGTCCACCGGGATCCCGACGAGGTGGACGACGTCGAGGGTCCCGTCCGCCCGTACGAGCCGGCTCGTCACGGGGTCGATGTCCGGTGAGGCGCTCGCCCGGGGTGTGCCGTCCGGCCCGACCCGCGTGTACGGACGGGCCCGGCCCGCCTGTACGAGGGAGACCATCACGTCGTCCCGTGTCCGCGTGAGGTCGTGGCTGCGCATCCACGCGTCGACGAGGACACGAGCCCGGACCGTGGAGCCCGCGACCGCCGGCGAGCAGGCCTCGAAGCCGCCGTCGCGGACGCCGACCTTCATCGACGGCCCCACGAAGTGCACCAGCCCCGTACGGGCCAGCGCCAGGAGCTGCCGGTTGCGGAACGCCGGCGGCCCGCTGCCCACCATCCCGCCGAACGCGAGCAAGGATCCGAGACCTTCGTCATGGGAGACGGCGTCGGTCGCGTCGAACGTGAGGAGCTGGATCGCGAACTTCCGCGAGACGCTGACCGACCACAGACCCGCCTTGAGCGCGGAGCGGATACCGAGCTCAGCCTCCGCGAGGTCGTCGGCCAGGTAGCCGTCGACGAACGCGTCGAAGTCCTCCGGCGACCCGTACGACCCGT
>DAIEHO010000200.1 GCA_027353565.1 Propionibacteriaceae bacterium | reverse complement strand
CCATGTCACTCCTTGTCGGTACGGGCCGCCAGCAGTATCCGCACCAGCGCGACGAGCGCGATCACGCCGATGACGACGGTCGCGACGATCAGCACCCATGGTTCCGCCGACGGCACCCGGGCAGTCTATGCGGTCCGCATGCGAGGGCAGACCTCTCGACCGTGTGCGTTCGGTCAGCGGATGCGGCCGCGATCGTCGACGGTGAGGTAGCGGCCGCGCTGGTGGACGAGCACGTCGGGCCGCGCGAGCTCCACGACCTCGACCCGGGCGACGACCTCGAGGGTCCAGCCGAGAGGTCGTACGTCCGTCACCGTCGCCCCAAGCCACGTGGCGCCCTGAAGCACCGGGCCGAAGTCCGTCTGCGCCCATCGGCCCAGCTGGAACTGGCCCCCGGGTGCCGGGGCGAGCCCCGCGAACGCCTCCGCGAGGTACGCGTCGTCCGGCCCGAGGACGGACACCGCCAGGCGACTGCCGGGGACGAGTACCGTGCCCACGTCACTGTCCGGGTCGACCATCGCGACCACGTGGCCGGGCGCCCCCGGCACGACCAGCAGCGACGAGACCGTCAGCCCGACGCGTTCCTGACCGGTCCCCGACGCCAGCACCGTGACCGGCGCCGGCAGACGCCCTCGGAACTGACGCAGCACGTCCCGGGCGTCCGGCGGGTCGGCGAAGGGGTGCTCGCGATGGATGGTCACCCCGCAACCCTAGGCGCGGTGATGCCACGCGTCGCCTCGCCGATCGCTAGGTTCGGGCTGTGCGAGTGGTGGTGCAGCGGGCGGTCGAGGCGTCGGTGATGGTGGCCGGTGAGGTCGTGGGCCGGCTGCCACGTCCCGGGTTGGTCGTACTCGTGGGCGTCACGCACGACGACACCGCGGCGACCGCGGCTCAGCTCGCCGACAAGGTGTGGAACCTGCGCATCCTCGACGGCGAGACCTCGTGCGCGGACACCGGCGCGCCGGTGCTCGTCGTGAGCCAGTTCACCCTGTACGCGGACACACGCAAGGGACGCCGCCCGTCGTGGAGCAACGCCGCGCCCGGCCCGATGGCCGAGCCGCTGGTCGACGCCTTCGCGGACGCGCTGAGAGCACGCGGCGCGCACGTCGAGAGCGGACGCTTCGGCGCCCACATGCAGCTGGGCCTGGTCAATGACGGCCCTGTGACCCTGGTCCTCGAGGCCTGACGCGCGTCCCGGCGTCCCCGGGCCGTGGACCTGGCGCTCCCCGACCGGGTCGATAGGACTAAAGTCCTCGCAGGGCGGGTCGTCGCCGACATGGGCGGCTCGGCACCATGACGTGTCGACGTCGTCGTTTCAGCCGGATGCAAGGGAGAAGACGCGCGTGGCGAACGTGCTGCTCATCACCCCCCGACCCGGCCACGCCTCGCTGCCGGAGCTGTCCCTCCTCGCGCATCACGTCACGACGCTGGCGCCGGCGGACCAGATGCTCACCGAGTCCGCGTCGAGCGATGTCATCCTCATCGACGCCCGCGACGACCTCGTCGGCGCGCGGTCGGTGTGCCAGTCGTTCGTCAGCGCCGGGATCATCGTTCCCCGCCTGGCCGTTCTGCCCCCCGGCGGCCTGGCCGTCATCACCGTCGAGTGGGGCTGTGCCGACTTCATCGTCGACGGCGCCGGACCTGCCGAGTACGAGGCGCGGCTGCGCCTGCTGACGACCTCGCAGCCCACCGGCCCCGAGACCATCAGCGGTGGCGGGATCGTCATCGACGAGGCGGCCTACTCCGTCACCCTCGAGGACCGCGTCCTCGACCTCACGTACACGGAGTTCGAGCTCCTCAAGTACCTCGTCCAGCACCCCGGACGCGTCTTCTCCCGCGAGCACCTGCTGGCCGAGGTCTGGGGCTACGACTACTACGGCGGTACACGCACCGTCGACGTGCACGTCCGTCGCCTCCGCTCGAAGCTCGGCACCGAGCACGAGAGCCTCATCTCGACCGTACGCAACGTCGGCTACAGGTTCTCCGCCGGCCGCTGAGCGGCTGCGATGCCTAGGAGATCGTCGCCAGGTACGTGGTGATCGCCGCGACGATCGCCTGCTCTGCGCTGGCGCGGGAGACGGTCGGGGTTCCGTCGCCGGCCTGCGGACCGTACCGGCCGAAGAACGCGTGGACAGAGCCGTCGATCGTCACGAGCTGAGATCCTGCGGGCAGGCGCGCCATGCCACCCTCGACATCGGCCGACGACGCCACCTGGTCTCTGCCGCCGCGCAGGGACAGCGCGGGCCAGGAGGCGGACACCGTGACGTTGTCCGCCGGGTACGCGCCGCACAGCACCATCCCCTTGAGCAGTGACGCGTGGCGGGAGGCGTAGTCCGACGCCATCGCGCCGCCGAGCGAGTGACCGCCGATGACCACGGGCACGCCGCGTCCGACGTGAGCGATGATCGCGTCGGCGCGGTCGATCCCCGTCACGGCCAGGTCGAACGGCATCACCGGGATCCAGGTCTCGACCCCGTGGGCGGCGAGCGCGCGGCCGAGCCACTCGTACGCCTGCGGCCTGACCAGCCCGCCCGGGTAGAAGACCAGCACCACGCGGCGCTGCCCGGTTGCGGCGATGTGGATCACCTGGCCGCCCACGTCCTCGAGCGTCACCGGGACCGAGGCCGACGCCGCATCCGTGATCGCGTCCTGACCGAGCACGAGTGGTGGTCGCACGAGTACCGACTGCCCGACCCCGATCCCGTACGCGGCCGCGACCAGTACGACGACGAGGACGATCCTCCACACCCGTCGCCCCCGGCCGCGTACCTTCGTCGCGCCCTCAGAAGCTGCCATGAGCGCATCCTTGCGCGCCTCGTCCGGCCGCGCAGCGTCGATCCCACGTCGAGCCCAGGAGACGCGCGGACGGGTCCCCGGTTAGGCTCGCGCTGTGGCAGACCTGGTCATCGAGAAGCTCGCGTCCCTCGACGCCCCCACGGTCGACGCCGTGCAGCGGCTGGCCGCGGAGGTCACGACGTACGACCTTGTCGCCCCGCTCAACGAGGCTGCACTGCTCGCCCTCCACCACGCCACTGTGGCTCATTACCTCGCGAGAGCAGGGACCGGGATCGTGGGCTACGCCCAGCACGACCCCGGCGCCGACACGGCCCAGCTGTGCGTCCACCCCGATGCGCGCGGGGCCGGTATCGGCACCGCCCTGGCCACGGCTGTGCTCGCCGACGCACCCGGCTCCGAGCTGTGGGCGTTCGGGAACCTTCCGGCGGCGCAGGCGATCGCGACCGGGTTCTCCTACGTCAGCGTGCGCGAGCTGCTGATCCTCGAGCGTCCACTGACGCTCGACGAGCCGCAGGTGCCGCTGCCGGAGGGCGTGACGATCCGCGGCTTCCAGCCCGACGACGAGCCGGCACTGCTCGCGATCAACGCGGCGGCGTTCGCCGACCACCCCGAGCAGGGCGGGATGGACCACGCCAACTTCATCGAACGTACGGAGCAGGACTGGTACCACCCGGCCGACCTTCTGGTCGCCGTCGACGGCACGGGAACGATGCTCGGCTTCCATTGGACGAAGCGCCACGACGCACGACTCGGCGAGGTCTACGTGATCGCCACCGCCCCGGAGGCGTCCGGGAAGGGACTGGGGGGCGCACTGCTCACGGCCGGGCTGGCACACCTCGCCGCGACGGGCTGCCGGCAGGTCATCCTGTACGTCGAGTCGGACAATGCGGCCCTGCGGCTCTATCGTCGTCATGGGTTCGTCGTCGCCCGGTCCGACGTCGTCTACGCACCACCAGAGAGGCATTCCCGATGAGCAACGTGTGGCGCCCGTCGTTCGCTGAGCCGGCGCCCTTCGAGCCGGAGCCGGTGCTGACGCCGGACGTGATCTCCGACGCCATCGCCCAGACCCCGTTCGCTGCGGAGATCGAGATGGACGGCGAGAGCGAGGTGTCGCCCATGACACCCGCCGAGGACGTGCCGCAGGGAGCCCTGCCGGAGGGCCGGTACTCCGACCGAGAGCTCAGCTGGCTGGCGTTCAACAAACGCGTCCTCGAGCTCGCGATGGACGAGGCCCGGGTCCCGCTGCTGGAGCGGGCGAAGTTCCTCGCGATCTTCTCGTCCAACCTGGACGAGTTCTTCATGGTGCGCGTCGCAGGTCTCAAGCGCCGCATCGTGGCCGGCCTCGCCACCACGAGCGCGTCCGGCATGATGCCACGCGAGCTGTACGACACGATCCTCGCCCGCACCCATGAGCTCGTCGACGAGCAGTCACGCGTCTTCGGGGAGGTCGTACGCCCGGAGCTGGCCGCGCAGGGGATCAAGATCCTTCGCTGGTCGGAGCTGCACGCGCAGGAGAAGGACTCGCTCACCCAGCTGTTCAACGAGCGGATCCTGCCCGTGCTGACACCGCTGGCCGTGGACCCGTCGCACCCGTTCCCGTACATCTCGGGCCTGTCGATCAACCTCGCCGTGCAGCTGCGCCACCCCTCGACGGGTGCGCTGTCGTTCGCGCGGGTCAAGGTGCCGAACATCCTGTCGCGGTTCCTCAGGCTCGAGGGCGACCGCTTCGTCCCGCTCGAGGACGTCATCGCGAGCCACCTCGACCATCTCTTCACAGGCATGGAGATCGTCGCGTGGACGACGTTCCGCGTGACCCGCAACGAGGACGTCGAGGTCGAGGAGGACGACGCCGAGAACATCCTGTACGCGCTCGAGAAGGAGCTGTTGCGCAGCAAGGTCGGCCGCCCGCCCGTCCGCCTCGAGGTCGAGGACGACATCAACGACACGATGCTGGAGCTGCTCATCCGCGAGCTGGACGTGTCCCCCAAGGAGGTGTTCCGGCTGCCGGCCCCACTGGACCTGCGCGGGCTGTTCTCGATCGCCGACCTCGACCGCGAGGAGCTCCTGTACCCGGCGTTCCTGCCGTCGACCAACCCGCACCTCGCCGAGGTCGAGACCGCCCGGGCCGCGGACCTGTTCAGCGCGCTCAAGCGTCGCGACGTGCTCCTCCACCACCCGTACGACTCCTTCGCCACCTCCGTCCAGCGGTTCATCGAGCAGGCGGCCGCCGATCCGAAGGTGCTCGCGATCAAGCAGACCCTGTACCGGACGTCCGGCGACTCGCCGATCATCGACGCGCTCATCGAGGCCGCGCAAGCCGGCAAGCAGGTGCTGGCGCTGGTCGAGATCAAGGCACGCTTCGACGAGCAGGCCAACATCGCGTGGGCCCGCAAGCTCGAGAAGGCCGGGGTCCACGTCGTGTACGGCATGGTCGGTCTCAAGACCCACTGCAAGCTCTCGCTCGTCGTCCGCGACGAGGGCGACACGCTGCGCCGGTACGCGCACATCGGCACGGGCAACTACAACCCGAAGACCGCCCGCATGTACGAGGACATGGGCCTGCTGACGTCGAACGCCGTCATCACCGAGGACGTGGCCCGGCTGTTCAACCACCTGTCCGGGATCACGCAGGAGATCAACTACCGGCGTCTCCTCGTCGCGCCGCACGGCATCCGCCGCGGCCTGCTGGAGATGATCGACAACGAGATCGAGAACCATCGGGCCGGGCGGCCGTCAGGCGTACGGATCAAGGTCAACTCGATCGTCGACGAGGCCGTCATCGACGCTCTGTACAGGGCGTCGAACGCCGGCGTCCCGGTCGAGCTGTGGGTGCGGGGCATCTGCGGGCTGAAGGCCGGCGTGACGGGGCTGAGCGAGAACCTGCGCGTGCGTAGCATCCTCGGCCGCTTCCTCGAGCACAGCCGCCTGTTCTGGTTCGCGAACAACGGTCGGCCGCACGTGGGGATCGGCTCCAGCGACCTCATGCACCGCAACCTCGACAGGCGCGTCGAGGTCCTCGTACAGCTCACCAACGAGGCGCACATCGCCCAGATCGAGGAGCTGTTCCGGCTCGCGTTCGACGAGGGCACGGCCTCATGGGTCCTCGGTCCAGCCGGATGGGAGAAGAAGACCACCGACGACGAAGGACGACCGCTGCTCGACATGCAGGCCCACCTCATCTCCGTGATGAGCCAGCGCCGCGGACAAGTATGAAGGCCTCGACCGTCCGGCCGATCAGGTCCGCCGGGGCCGTCGTGCTGCGCGGGCAGGGCACCCGGCGTGCTGTGGCGCTCGTGCACCGGCCCGCGTACAACGACTGGTCCCTGCCCAAGGGCAAGCTCGAGAAGCGCGAACCGGCGTACGCGGCGGCGGTGCGTGAGGTGGAGGAGGAGACCGGCGTACGGATCCGGCTCGGAGCCCCGCTCTCGGACATCACCTACCGGGTCCTCAAGGGCCCCAAGGTCGTCCACTTCTGGGTCGGCTACGCGGTCTCCGAGACCGCCCGGCGCCCCGACCACGAGGTCGACGAGGTCGAGTGGGTACCGATCGGGCTCGCGCGGGAGCGGCTGACGTACGCCGACGAGACGGCCGTGCTCCAGGAGGCGCTCGCGATGCCGGACACGACCGCGTTCATCGTGCTTCGGCACGCGAAGGCCACCCTCCGCAAGGACTGGTCCGGCGACGACCGCAAGCGACCGATCGACCCCAAGGGCAAGGCGCAGGCGTCGAACCTCGTCGACCTGCTCGACGCGTACGGGATCGGCCTGCTCAAGAGCTCGACCTCGACCCGGTGCGTCCAGACCCTGGAGCCGTACGCGAAGGCGGCCAGACTGCCCGTGAAGCCGGTCAGCCTGCTGAGCGAGGAGGTCGGCGAGGAGCACCTCGCCGGCGTCCAGCGCTACGTACGCAAGCTGATGGTGCGCTCCGGTCAGACCAGGGTCGGGACGGCCGTCTGCGGACACCGGCCCGTGCTGCCAGCCATGATCGCCGGCGTCGACCTCGAGCCGCACCCGATGGTGGCCGGCGCCACGCTGGTCGTCCACGTCGACGACGAAGGTCTCGTCGTCGCCCACGAGTGGCACGACCCGCACCCAGCCTGACGCGTCCTGGCCGCCGCTACGAGAGCGGTCAGCGGTCGACGCGCGCGCTGCCGCCGCCGGCGAGCTTGAGGACCTCGGCCTTCGTCGCCATCGAGGTGTCACCGGGGGTCGTCATCGCGAGGGCGCCGTGGGCGGCGCCGAGGTTGACGGCCCGATCGAGCGGTTCGCCAGTCAACAGACCGTACACAAGGCCTGATGCGAAGGAGTCCCCGCCGCCGACGCGGTCGAGGATCTCCAGGCCGTCGCGCGGTAAGGATGTGACGAGCCCGGTCTCGGCCGACCAGGCGAGCGCCGCCCAGTCGTTGACGGTCGCCGACCTGACGGCTCGCATCGTCGTGGCGATGACCTCGAAGTTGGGGTAGGCCGCGGAGACCCGCTCGATCATCGCGCCGAACTGCTCGACGGGCAGCCGCGTGAGCCCCTCGTCCACGCCCTCGACCTCGAAGCCCAGCGCCGCGGTGAAGTCCTCCTCGTTGCCGATCATGACGTCGACGTCACCGGCGATCGCCCGGTTGACCTCCTGCGCCTTCGCCTGTCCCCCGATCGACCGCCAGAGACTGGGACGGTAGTTGAGGTCGTACGAGACCTTCGTGCCGTACTTCCGGGCCGATCGGACAGCCTCGATGGCAACCTCGGCGGCCGACTCCGACAGCGCCGCGAAGATGCCGCCGGTGTGGAGCCAGCGCACGCCGAGCTCACCGAACAGGTGGTCGAAGTCGAAGTCGCCGGGCTTCAGCTGGCTGACCGCCGTGTGGCCGCGGTCGGAGACGCCCACCGCCCCGCGCACGCCGAAGCCCCGCTCGGTGAAGTTGAGGCCGTTGCGCACCGTACGGCCCACACCGTCGGACGGAACCCAGCGGATGTGGCTCGTGTCGAGGCCGCCGGTGAGGATGAAGTCCTCGACGAGACGGCCGACCTCGTTGTCGACGAGAGCGGTGACGACCGCGCCGCGGAGACCGAAGACGCGACGCAGGCCACGGACGACGTTGTACTCGCCCCCGCCTTCCCAGACCTGGAACGCCCGGGTGGTACGGATCCGGCCCTCGCCCGGGTCGAGCCTGAGCATCACCTCGCCGAGCGCGACGGCGTCGTACGCGCACTCGCTCGCGGGACGCAGGTCCATCACCGACGTCACCTCCCCACGGCCGCCGCCGCGGCCACCGCGTCCCGGCAGAGCTCGCTGACGGACGAGAAGGCGCCCTCGCGAATGGCGTCCACGGGTACCATCCAGGACCCGCCGACAGCCGGTACGCAGCCGAGGCTGAGGTAGTCGGCGAGGTTCGACGCCGAGACGCCGCCCGTCGGTACGAACCGCATGCCGCCGAACGGCGCAGACAGCGCCTTGATCGCGGCGGCACCTCCGTACACGTTCGCCGGGAAGAACTTCACCGTGTCGAGCCCCAGGTCCTGTGCGGCCATGATCTCGGACGGCGTGACGGCACCGGGCAGGACAGGGACGCCCGCGTCCCGGGCGGCGAGCACGACATCGCGCCGGAGACCTGGGCTCACGATGAACTGCGCACCGGCGTCGACGGCTTGCTGCACCTGGGCCGGGTCCAGCACCGTTCCGGCGCCGACGACCAGGCCTTCGACCGACGACATGGCGCGGATCGAGCCGGCGGCTGCGGCCGTGCGGAACGTCACCTCGGCGACAGGAAGACCTCCCGCCATGAGCGCTCGACCGAGCGGCTCGGCGTCATGGAAGTCGTGCAGGACGACCACCGGCACGATGCGTACAGAGAACATCTCGTCTGACACGATCACTCCGTTGTCTCACTCCAGCGCTCGGCAAGCGATTTCCGAGCCCGACCAGCATATGACATGGGACGTGCCGCAGCGGTGCCTGCAACCAGTTGTCGCGACGCGTCCCACGGCGCGGCTCGGCATCCACCCCTGAGGGTACAGTGCCCGTGTGGTGACCCTCAGTGACGTGGCGAAAGCAGCAGGCGTATCCCTCTCGACCGCCTCCCGAGCCATCAACGGGAGCAAGGACCGTACGGTCAACGCCGAGCTGCGCGACCGGGTCGTCGCCGCGGCCGCCGCGCTGCGGTACGCGCCGAACGCGGCCGCGCAGGCCATCGCTCGCGGCCGTTCCACGACCCTCTCGCTGATCGTGCACGACATCACCGACCCCTACTTCAGCTCGATCGCCGCGGGTGTCTCGAGGGCGGCGCGAGCGGCCGGCTCCACGGTCATCCTCGGCATCGCCGAGCACGACATGGCCCAGACGATCAGCCTCGTGGAGGCCGCCCGGAGCAACCGGTCCCAGGGGCTCGTGATCGTCGGCGGCCTGCGGACCGATGCCGAGCTGCTGTCGACACTGCAGTCGGTCATCGACGAGTACCGCCGCTCGACGGGGGCACGGGTGGCGATCGTCGGCCAGGGCGTGCTCGACGTGGCCTCCGTGGCGCCCGCCAACCGCGAGGGTTCCGCGGCGCTCGCCCGCGCGCTCACCGCGAAGGGCTAC
>DAIEHO010000021.1 GCA_027353565.1 Propionibacteriaceae bacterium | reverse complement strand
TGGAGCAGGTCGGCCTTCGGCACGAAGATCGTCAGCTCGTCGTGGGCGACGACCACGTGGTCCAGGTCGGCGCCCGGCAGCAGCGCGTGGAGCCGGTCCACGATCTCGTCGAAGTACGAGCCGTACGGGCGGTCGGCGGGTGGGAACCTCTCGAAGGAGCGCACGATGCCGCCGTAGCCGGACGTGTCGCCTGGCCCGTGCCCCCACATGCCCTGGCGCGTCACCTCACGGGCCGGCGCCGAGGCGGCGGCCTTGACCTCGGCGAGGTCTGCGGAGCTCGGATCGGTCATCGCATGAGGCCCTTCATCTCCAGCGTGCTGGGCGCGACGAGGGCTGCCTGCTCGGCCGCCTCGTCGGCGGCGATGCGGTCCGGGCCGATCGGGTAGTGGGCCACGTCACCCTTGCGGAGCTTGAACATCGCGTCGATGAGCATGTCCGGCCGAGGCGGGCAGCCCGGCAGGTAGACGTCGACGGGCACGATGTGGTCGCAGCCCTGCACGATCGCGTAGTTGTTGAACATGCCGCCCGACGACGCGCACGCGCCCATCGAGATGACCCACTTGGGGTTCGGCATCTGGTCGTACACCTGGCGCACGACGGGAGCCATCTTCTGGCTGACCCGGCCCGACACGATGAGCAGGTCGGCCTGGCGCGGCGAGGCGCGGAAGACCTCCTGGCCCCAGCGGCCGGCGTCGAAGCGTGGGGCGCCGAACGCCATCATCTCGATGGCGCAGCAGGCCAGGCCCATGGTGGCCGGCCAGAACGACGCCTGCCGCAGCCAACCGATGACGCCCTCGACGGTCGTCAGCAGGACACCGGACGGAAGCTTGTCCTCGATACCCATTCAGCTCACCTCATTCCCATGTCAGTCCGCCACGGCGGACCACGTAGATGTAGGCGATGATCACCGTCGCGACGAACAGGAGCATCTCCACGAACGCGAAGACCCCGAGCTGGTTGAACGTCACCGCCCAGGGATAGAGGAACACGATCTCGATGTCGAAGACGATGAACAGCATGGCGGTGATGTAGTACTTCACCGGGAAGCGCCCACCACCCGTCGGCTGCGGGGTCGGCTCGATACCGCACTCGTACGTGTCGTACTTCGCCTTGTTGTAGCGGGCGGGTCCGACGTTGACGCTGGCGAGGATGGAGACGCCGAGGAACAGGGCGGCCAGAGCCATCAGTCCCAGGATCGGCACGTAGGCGTTCATCTCTGTACTCCGATCGCGAGCAGGTGAGGTGTCTTTTCTATCGCGTCCGGCGAGCCATGGGCGACATGGCCGCCGTGCGCGGACACGGCCGGGTGCACTTCTCTGCCCGGAGGCAGACACATCTCATCACGAACGGGCCCGGTGGTCATGCCGAGGGCGCCACCTTCGTGAGCGTGTTGATGATCCGGTCGTACGAGTCGTGGCCAGGGTGGTCCGTGAGGTTCGCCAGGAGCTTGTGGACGAGTCTCATCAACATGGGGTGAGGAAGGCCGTACGTGGTGGCCAGGCGCATGATCCGGGGGTCGCCGATGAGCTTGACGAAGATGCCGCCGAGACGGAAGTAGCCGCCCCACTGCTGTTTGAGCGTCCGGGGATACGCCTCGAGCGCGCGCTCGGCGCCGGGGGTCCCCAGGCCACGTGCGTGGGCGTCGATGATGTGGTCGGCGGCGTAGCGACCGGACTCCATCGCGTACGAGATCCCCTCGCCGTTGAACGGGTTGACCATGCCACCGGCGTCGCCGACGAGCAGCATGCCGTTCGCGTACGCGGGCTGGCGGTTGAAGCCCATGGGCAGCGCCGCGCCGCGGACCTCGGTCGTCCGGAACTCGTCGCGGAACTGCCACTCCGCCGGCGTGTTGTCCAGCCAGCGCTTGAGCAGGTCCTTGTAGTCGGTCTTGCCGAACGCGGCCGACGTGTTGAGCATCCCGAGGCCGACGTTGCACGTGCCGTCGCCCATCCCGAAGATCCACCCGTACCCGGGCAGCAGGTTCGACTTCCCCGGCTCGCCGTCCCACAGCTCGAGCCACGACTCGAGCCAGTCATCGGTGTGCCGGGGGGACGTGTAGTACGTGCGTACGGCCACGCCCATGGGGCGGTCGTCGCGCTTGGTCAGGCGCATGGCGACCGAGAGCCGCGAGGAGTTGCCGTCGGCCGCGACGACCAGCGGCGCGCAGAACGTGCGGCCGTCCTTCGACGTCACGCCGGTGATGCGGCCGGCCGCGTCGAGGACCGGGTCGGTGACGGTGACTCCCTCGATGATGGTGGCTCCGGCTGCGCGGGCGTGCTCAGCGAGGATCTGGTCGAAGTCGGAGCGGGGACGGACGAGGCCGTAGTTCGGGAAGTCGTCGAGCTCCGGCCACGGCATCTCGAACGGCTCGACGCGTCCGCCGTAGATGCGAAGCCCCTTGTTGCGCAGCCACCCGGCCTCTGCGGAGGTGTCGATGCCGAGCTTGACGAGCTCACGGGAGGCGCGGGGGGTCAGACCGTCGCCGCACACCTTGTCGCGTGGGAAGTGGGCCTTCTCGAGAACCAGCACGTCAAGACCGGCCCGGGCCAGGTACGCGGCGGTCGTCGAACCACCCGGCCCTGCCCCCACGATGATGACGTCGGCGGAGGTGGGTGCGTCTGAGTCGTGTTCACCGGATGTCCGTTTGGTGGGCTTCACGGTGTCCTTTCAGATCGTTGACGAGCATGGGTCAGCATACGTATCCGGATGCCAAACCGCGATTCGAGTCCATCCCCGTCGCTCGTTCCCTAGTACCCCGCACTCGGAGAGCTGGTCACGCACGGGAGCGCGGACGCCGCAGCACGTCCGGTGCCGCCGGCAGGGTCCGAGGGCCGGCGGGAGGTCCGGGGTGGACACCGTCTCCACCGGCGGGCGCAGCGCGGAGTGACCTACGATCCACCGCGCCTCGGCCCGGTCACCCCGCTCTGACAGGTGGTCACCGCTTCGGCGGGGGGATCTTCTTCTTGCCGCCGGACGCCTCGGCCTTCGCGGCCTCGAGGTTGCGCTTCTGCTCCTCCTGGGCGGCGCTGAGGTCGTCCATGTTCATCGAGCCGCGCAGGATGAAGAACGCGATGCCGGCGATGATGACGCTGATCCAGTAGGACCAGCCGAACAGCAGCGGCAGGGAGACGAGGGCGACGATGTCGATGCCCTTGATGAGGTTGCCGATCATGCCAGGGGGCATGGCACCGAACCCGCCCATCTGCATCATGGGCTTGTTGTAGTTCGGCGGCTTCGCGGTCACCCAGCGCACGGCGCCGAGAAGACCGGCGAGCCCTGTGACGCCCGCATGGATGGTCGCGTCCGTCCCCGAGAGATGGGCGGTGCCCGTGCCGAGTCCCATGAACGCCGGCGTCACCGCGATGACCCACAGCAGGGCTGCGATCGCCGGCACGACCATGGCCGCTGTACGGACCTGTGCCGTCGAGAACGGGAACGACCGTGCCAGCCCGCCGGTCCGGGAGAGGACGCGCATCATCCCGAGCAGCGGCACGAGCGCCGTGAGGAGCACGAGGCCGGAGATGACCGGGCTCAGCACGCCGAGTCCCAGGGCACCGACCGCGTACGGGACCACGATGCTGAGCAGGAGCAGGATCAGCTGCTTCGGGAACCGCACGAGGCGCTGGGCGTCACGGTAGACGAGCGCCGCCAGACCCGTCCCGTGGCCCTTCGTCGGACGTACGTGTCCGCGCGCGAGGGCGTCGCGCTCGACGAGGATGTCGCGCATCAGGCTCATGTCCAGCGCGTACATCGCCCCCTGCATGCCGGCGACCAGCGAGCCTCCGGACACGAGCCGTGCGCGGCGGATCTGGTCGAGCCGGAGGATGGCGAGCAGACCGGCGCCGACGAGCAGGACGGCGCCGACGACCGACACGACGAGGTCGAAGCGCTCCTGGCTCGCGTTGAGGAAGCCGGCGTTCGGCAGCCATCCGGCGGCCACGGCGACGACCGTCATCAGGGCCGTGAGACCGACGAGACCGACGAGCCACTGGAGCGTACGGATGACCCATGTGCGGTCGGCCGTCTGCTCCTCCGCGGCGACGGCGGTGAGGCCGCCTGCACCGAGCCCGGAGGCGACGGCCCAGTTCACGACGCCCGACCAGGAGGAGCCGCTCAGCGCGGCGACGAGGCCTCCGAAGACCGCGGCGACGAGGATGGCGCCGACCATCACCGAGACGAGGCGCCCCCACAGGATCTTCGCGCGCCTGATCGGCGCCTCCATGAGCCAGAACCCTTCGGCGGCCGACGCCACGACCGGGCCGAAGATCCGCGACACCATCAGCGTCAGCGCGAGCACTCCGCACAGCGCCGCCCACGGCAGCAGTGTCCGGGACGACAGACAGCCCTCGGACGTGCAGGCCGACACCGCACCCTGCGCCCGGATCACGACCGAGACGAGCATCGCGCCGATCATCACCGTCGCCAGCACCGCCACGTAGCCGTCCTGGATCATGTCCCACAGGTGCCGGGTGGCGCGGCCACGGCGCCAGTCACGCATGAGCCCGCGCAGCGCGTCCTCGGAGACCGGCTCGGGCTCGATGTCGATGAGCACGCGGATCGGCCTGACGGGTTCGGGCTCGGGCTCGGGCTCGGGTTCCGGCTGTGGGACGGGCGCCGTGGGCGTGGTCCCGTCCGCGATCGTCGCGGGAGCCCGACCCGGCACCGACGAGGGGCGGCGGCGTGTCTTCTTGCTCATGCGCCCACCCGGATCGTCCTCGTGCTCACGGCATCGACGAGCCTCGGCTCATGGCTGGCCATGACGATCGCCAGACCCGCCTCCCGCTCCGCCCTCAGCCGCGTGGCCAGCCACTCGACGCCCTCGACGTCGAGCCGCTGCTCCGGCTCGTCGAGGATGAGCAGCTTCCGGGGCCGTACGAACGCGGTGGCCAGGGCGAGGCGACGGCGCTGGCCGCTGGACAGGGTGCCGGGGAGCTGGCCGGACTGGGCGACCAGCTGCACCTCATGGAGCACGTCGTCGACCGCCTCCTCCGCGTCGGGGAGCCCGTGCGCCCGGGCGAGCAGGTCGAGATGCTCGACCACGGACAGGTCGGGGAAGAAGTCCAGGTCGTCGATCACGGTCGCCAGGTCCCGACGCACGGCCGGGTCGGACTCGCGCAGGCGGTTGCCGCAGATCTCGATCGTGCCGCTGTCGGCCTTGTCGGCGCCCACGAGGCAACGCAGGATCGTCGACTTTCCTGCGCCGTTCCGGCCCGTGAGCGCTATGGCGTCACCGGCCCAGACCTCGAGGGAGAAGTCGGAGATGATCGAGTTCGACCCGTACGCCTTCGAGAGCTTCGAGACCTTGAGCACCGGAGTGCGCTGCTTCGCCATGTTGGAGATTGTTCCGCATCGGACCAGCAAACCTTGTACGGGGCCGGTCGGGACGGGCCCCAGGTCCTGATCGCGGCTCCCCGTGATCGGCGATGTGAGTTGTCGGTGGGTGGTGCCATGCTGTCCGGGTGCAGACGACCAACCATCGCGCCACGCTGGCAAAGCGTCGCGCCGACGTCGCGGGGATGTTCGACCACCTCGCGTCCCGGTACGACCTGATCAACGACGTGGCGTCCCTCGGGCTCGACCGGTCCTGGCGCCGCATGGTGCTCGAAGCCGTCGACCCTCAACCAGGGCAGGTCGTGCTCGACCTCGCTGCCGGTACGGGCACGAGCTCTGTCCCGTTCGTCGACGCCGGCGCCCAGGTGGTGAGCGTCGACATGAGCCTCGGCATGCTGGCCGAAGGGCGCAAGCGGAACCCGGGCCTGTCGTTCGTCGCGGGCGACGCGCTCGCCCTGCCGTTCGCCGACGACGCGTTCGACGCCGCCACGATCTCGTTCGGGCTGCGCAACGTCCAGGACACCGAGGGCGCGCTGACCGAGCTGTTGAGGGTCGTCAAACCCGGTGGGAGGCTCGTGATCTGCGAGTTCTCCGCGCCGACGTGGGCGCCGTGGCGCCACGTGTACACGACCTACCTGCCGATCGTCGTCCCGGGCGTGGCGAAGCTGGTGTCGCCGAACCCCGCGGCGTACGACTATCTCGTGGAGTCGATCGTCAGCTGGCCCGACCAGGAGGCGCTGGCGCAGCTGATGCTCGACACGGGCTGGTCTGCGGTCGAGCACCGCACCCTCGTCGGCGGCATCGTGGCCCTTCACCGGGGTCGCCGACAGCGGTGAACGACTTCGTCCTCGACGCCTATGCGGCGCGCAGCTGCCCGGTCGAGACGCAGAACGCGTTCCTCCCGGGACTCGACCGTCCCGAGCTCGACGAGTCGCTGCTGGAGCTGTTCGCCGGCGGCTCGGCGTTCAAGGCGGACGTGCTGCGCAGGGTCATCGACGCCTGCCCGGGGGTCGTGGACTGCAGGGCGTTGCGGGACCAGCCCCATGACGTACAGGTCGCGGCCACTCTCGCAGCCATGGCCGACGGCGTCCCGGTCATCGTGGGGGGCATGCTGCCACTGGACTGGTCCGGCCATCGGTCGGGTCGCGCCGACATGTGGGTACGCGGCGCCGACGCCCAGGACGGCGGGCCCGGCTACCACCCTGTGATGGTCAAACTGCACCGCATGCTCGAGAGGCAGACGCCCGGGCCATCCCACGAACCGTTGCCCATCTCCTCGCTCAGCGAGCCGTCGTTGGCCCACGCGCTGGACGTCCAGGGGCGTGCCCTGCGACTCGCCAGCCGGGAGCCCGACCTGCTCCAGCTGGCCCACTACTGGCGGCTGCTCGGTGCTGCGGGACGTGCCGCCTCCGGCATCCCGTACGGCGGCATCATCGGCTCCGACCTCGTCCCGCAGCTCGCCAACGGGCTCGGCGTCGCGTGGGTGCGGCTCGACCTCAAGCAGATCCGTACGTTCTCGCGGACCGCAGCGTCCGGCTGGACGAAGCGGAGCGCGCTCGAGCGCTACGACCACGAGCACAGCTTCCGGGTCAAGGTGGCCACCGTCGCACAGCGCCAGACCGGCGGCCCCGACGACGCGCCGCTGGTCGTCATGCCGATCCGCGTCCGTGAGTGCGACCGCTGCGTGTGGTGGCAGACCTGCCTGCCCCAGCTGGGCGACGACGACCTGTCGCTGCGCATCGCGAAGTCGCCGCTCGACGTCCGCGAGATCGCCGTCCTCCGCCGCCTCGGTGTCTCGACCCTCACAGACCTGGCCACGGTCGAGCTCGACGACCTGCTCCCCGACTACATCCCTGAGGTCGCTCACCGACCGGGCGGCGAGGAGCGGCTGCGGATCGCGGCCCACCGCGCGAAGCTCATGGTGTCGGGCGTGGAGCTCGAGCGTGTCAACGACGACCCCATCGACGTACCCCGGGCCGACATCGAGATCGACTTCGACATCGAGACCTCTGCCGACGACCACGTCTACCTGTGGGGCTTCCTCGTGAAGGACACCCGCACCGACGACGAGCCCGAGTACGTGGCGTTCTCCGACTTCTCCGAGCTCACCGATGCCGCCGAGCGGCGGCTGGCCGAGGAGGCCCTCAGCTGGCTGCAGCACTTCGTGACGTCCTGCGGCGCGTCGGTCCGGGTGTTCCACTACTCGCGCTACGAGGTGCTGCGGATCCAACGCCTGGCGGATGCATTCGGCCGCGAGCCGTACGTGTGGGCACGCCGGTTCGCCGACGACGCGTTCTTCGATCTGTTCGAGGTCGTACGGAGCCACTTCTTCGGCACGTACGGGCTGGGGCTCAAGCAGGTCGCACACTCCGGGTCGGGATTCTCGTGGCGCGATGACAACCCCGGGGGGCTCAACAGCCAGTCGTGGTTCGCCGACGCTGTCCACGCCGAGACGGACGCGGTCCGTGCCGAGCTG
>DAIEHO010000016.1 GCA_027353565.1 Propionibacteriaceae bacterium | reverse complement strand
TCGATCGTGATCCGGTCCCCGTCGAGCACCACGCGGCCGGTCGCCGCGACCATCGTGGCCGCGGCCCCTGTGGCGACCAGCTCGTACCGGTCGGCAGTCGGCTGTACCGACGAGCGCACGGTCGGCAACGTCCGCGCGGACAGGAACGCGTCGATGTCGTCGTCGTACGGCCCCGGAAGCGGCCCGTCGGACAGGCCGGGCAGCAGGTGCTGCCACACGAGGTCGAGCTCGAGCTGCATGTCCTCGACCTGCGCGCCGACCGCGACCACGAGGTCGTACTCGCGAAGCACCAGGCACAGCTGGCCGAACGCGCCGTCTCCCCGCCAGCCGTGCGTGCTGCGCCACATCTGGTAGCCGTATCCCTGGGACCAGTCGACGTTGCCCGGTCCGTTCGGGATGTGCACGGTCATCGCGTCGTCGGTCCAGGCCTGCGACAGGATGCGCGTGTCACCGTACCGGCCGCCCTGCAGGAGCATCAGGCCGAGCCGTGCGACCGCGTCGAAGGGGATGTGCAGGCCGGCGAAGCCCATGTCGTACGGGCCGAACGGCAGCCAGTGGACGTCAGCGATGCCGAGGGGGTCGAACAGGCGAGGGCGCAGGTAGTCGTGCAGCGGCTGACCGCTGACCGTCTGGATGATCGCCGACAGTGTGAGTGTGCAGCCCTGGTTGTAGCAGAAGACCGACCCGGGCTCCTCCTCCGGCTCGATGCGCAGGAAGGAGCCCACCGGGTCGGCCCACTCCAGCCGCGGCATCGTCTCGGTGGTGTGGCCCGACGCCATCGACAGCAGGTTCCGTACGGTGATCGCCCTCGCGCGCGGGCCGATGTCTGTGATCTCCGGGAAGTACGAGACGGCTGTCGCGTCGAGGTCGACCAGCCCCTCGCCGACAGCGAGACCGATGGCCGAGGCGGTGAACGTCTTCGACAGCGAGTACTTCTGGACGTTGTCCGTCGGCTCGTACGGCGCCCACGTCGTCGAAGCGATGACGTGTCCGTGACGGATGATCGTGAGTGCGAACGGCCTCACCCCGCTGCCCTCCCAGGCCTCGACGAGGGCTCGGATGGCACGGGGGTCGACTCCCTGCGCCTCGGGGGACGACACCGGCGGCAGATATGCGTTCACCCGTCAGACCATAGCCGCCCCGGCCGTGCGGAGGGCCGTCCCGTCACGAGCCGCTCGGCGCTCGGCGGGTGTGCCGCGTGCCTGGCCCACGCTCCCGCTGGTCGCTAGATGGCCGTGCCGGGACCTGACACGCTCAGCGACTCGTAGCCGTACCGGGCGGCGCCGTTCAGGGCGATCTCCTGTGCGGCCGCCTCCCGGTCGGCCACGGCGGCCTCGACGGCGGCGTTGGCCGACGCGTACGCGGCGCGGGTGTCGGGGATCGTCGCGTCGCAGGCCACCGGCTGGCCGGGCGCGGGCCCGAACTCCTTGCCGCCGAACACCTCGGTCTTCGCGAAGTCGTAGTAGGCGGACTCGGCCGGGGTGTACGGGTTGTTGGCTGCGCACCGGGCGACGTAGTAGCCGACCACCTCGCTGAACACCTCGGACGACGAGCTGCCGTACGAGCCGAAGCGCCCGTTCCTGGCGTACAGCGCCGTGAAGTCCGACCAGTAGGGCGGGTTCGCCGAGCGGTCGCGCGTGTACGCGTGGGTCAGCTCGTGCACGAACAGGCGGGACACGTGGCCGGGATCGGTCGGGTAGCTGGTCAGCAGCTGCGGGAAGTCGAGGCTGACGGCGTCAGCCCTGGTGAGTCCGTAGTCGCCGGCGGCCCAGCCGCCGATCGACGTCGCGAACAGCTCGAGCGTGCCGACCTTGGCGTGAAGTGCCCCGAGGTACGGAGTGCAGCTGATCGCGTCCAGCGTGCGCCAGACCGTCGCGACGATCGGCCGGTACCTCTCGTCGGTCCAGTACCTGCCGGTGAGCCGGAAGCCCCAGGTCGTCTCGATCCCGGACGTCAGCTCGGTCAGCGGGCTCGCGGCGTCGTACGGACGGGTGACGCTGCAGGCGTCCGGGATGATGACGCGATCGTCGGCGCGGGCAGGGGCGGCGACGTGTGAGGCGACGACGACGGAGAGCGCCACGACGACGGCACGGACAACGCGCGCGATCACCGGGTTCCTCCAGGGACGAGTGTCTTCCTGAGAGCCTCTCAGGAAGCTTTCACCTGGTCAAGCCCGCGACCGGAACCGGGCCGCGGCGTCAGCTGGACTCGGCGGCGTGCCTCATCCGGGGCGTGGAGACGACGTCGAGGAAAGCCGCGAGGCTGGTGAAGAACCGGCGCCCGTCGGCGCTGGACGCGGTGGCCGCATCGACGCTGTACTCGGGGTGCGCCATGATGCCCACCACGTTCCCGCGCTCGTTGGTGATGCCCGCGATGTTGTTGGTCGACCCGTTCGGGTTGACGCCGACGTATCGGAACACGACCTGGTCGGACGACTCGAGACGTTCCAGGACCTGGGGCGAGGCGATGTACGCGCCGGACCCGCTCTTGATCATGATCGTGATCACCTCGCCGCTGTCGAACTGGTTCGTCCAGACGGTGTCCCGGGTCTCCACCCGGAGGGTCTGCTCGGCGGAGATGAACTCTCCGGACGCGTTGGTCGTGAGCGCGCCCGGCAGCAGGCGGGACTCGCAGAGGATCTGGAAGCCGTTGCCGATGCCGAGCACCGGCAAGCCCTCCAGCGCCAACGGGATCACAGCCTCCATGACCGGCGTGTGCCGGGCGAGGGCGCCGGGCCGGAGGTGGTCGGAGTAGGAGGCACCGCCGGGGAGGACGATCGCGTCGATCCCCTCCAGTGAGTCGCTGGTGTGCGTGAGCGTGACCGGCTCGCCACCGACCGCGGCCACAGCCTTGGCGACGTCAGACGCGTCAACCGTCCCGGGGAACGTGACGATGCCGACCTTCATTCGCTCTGACCGTCCGTGCTCTCGGCGTCGCCGCTCGGTGCGTGCTGGACGTCGTCGGCCTCGTACTCCGTCTGCTGCTCCTCCACATACTCACGATCGTCGTGATCGTGGTCGTCGTGGTCGTGGTCGTGGTGAGCGTGATCCAGATCGTGATCGTCGTGGTCATGATCGTGGTGATCGTGATCGTGATCGTGGTGGTCGTCGTCGTCGAAGTCACCGACGAGCGAGATCTCGTAGTCCTCGACCTCCGTGTTGACGAGCAGCTCCTCGGTCGCCTTGCGCAGCACGTCGAGGCGTTCCTGGGTCAGCTCGCCCTGGAGATCGACCTCGAAGCGCTTCCCCTGCCGAACGGTGATGCCCTCGTAGCCGAGTCGCCGCAAGGTCTCCGTGATCGCCGCACCCTGTGCGTCCGGGATGTCCTCGCGCAGCATGACGTCGACGATGAACGTGGATGGCTCCTCGGCCTCCTCGGTCGCGGCCTCTCCGGTCGCCACCTGGTCGGCCTGGGGCACCACGTCTGCCTCAACGTCCTCGGACTGCACTTCCGGCACCTCGGTGGGTGCCTCGTCCTGCGCCTCGACGGGGGTCTCGAGCGGCGGGGACGGGACCACCTGGGCACCCGTGAGCCGCTGGTACGTGTCGGCGTACGTCTGCGACAGCCGGCTGACGACCTCGTCAGGCAGCTCGGGAGCCGGTTCCCCCGAGTCGGGGTTCCAGCCGGAGTCGTTCGTGATCCAGTCCCGGAGCTGCTGCTTGTCCAGCGAGGGCATCTCGGTGCCCGGCGCGTACGAGTCGGCAGCCCAGTAGCGTGACGAGTCCGGTGTGAGCACTTCGTCCGCGAGCACGAGAGTGCCGTCGGCGCGTCGCCCGAACTCGAACTTCGTGTCCACCAGCACCAGACCGTGCTCACGGGCGACCCGCTCAGCGCGGACGTACAGCCGCAGCGACGCGCGGCGCAGCTCGAGTGCCGTCTGTTCCCCGACCATGTCGACGAGCTGGGCGAAGGTGATGTTCTCGTCGTGGCTCCCCTGCGGCGCCTTGGCAGCAGGGGTGAAGATGGGGCGTTCGAGACGTTCGCCCCGCTGCAGGCCCTCGGGGAGGGCGAGCCCGGCGACGGTGCCCGACTCGCTGTACTCCTTCCAGCCGGAGCCGGCGAGGTAGCCGCGGACGACGCACTCGACGGGGATCATGTCGAGCTTCTCGACGACCAGGGCGCGGCCGGCGACGTCGGCGGGCACGTCGGTGCTCACGAGATGGGTCGGCATGACGTCGCCGAGCTGGCTCAGCCACCACGTCGTCAGCTGGGTGAGGACGGCGCCCTTGCCGGGGATCGGCGTGGGAAGGACGCGATCGTAGGCGGAGACGTTGTCGGTGGCCAGCAGCAGGAGCTGGTCGTCGGGGAGCGCGTACAGCTCGCGGATCTTTCCGGAGTGCACGAGGGGCAGGGTGGTGCGAGTGCTCGACACGCGATCAGTCTAGGGTGAAAGCGTGCGCACGTCCCTCGTCTCCGTCGACGTGCTCGCAGTTCGTCGGAGAGCAGGTGACGTGGAGTTCGCCACGTACCGGCGGACGACGGAGCCCTTCGACGGGCGGTACGCGCTTCCGGGAGTCCTCCTGCTCGAGGGTGAACGGCTGGAGGCGGCCGGCCGGCGGGCGCTTCAGACCAAGACCGGCCTGACCACATCGACGATCGGACAGCTCGTCCTGTTCGACGAGCCGAGCCGCGACCCGCGGGGCGCGACCCTGTCCGCGACGCTGTGGGCTGTGGCCGACGCCGACTCTCCGACCGTCGCGTGGCGACCTATCGCCGACCCGGGCACGCTCGCGTTCGACCACGCGGAGATCGTCTCGTTCTGCCAGCCGATGATCGCCGGCCTGCTGTGGAACGACGTCCCCTTCACCCGTGCGCTCATGGGCGAGCGGTTCACGGTCGGTGACGCGCTGTCCGTCACGACGGCCCTCGGCGGCGACATGCCCGACCGAGGCAACCTCAACAAGAAGCTGGCGACCGTACCGGGCCTGCGTCATGCGGGCTTCGGGCCAGGACGCGGCCGCCCGTCCCTGTGGGAGTGGCCGGCCGAGTCCTGAGCCGCCTCTGCGTCACGCGGGAACCGACGGTCGCAGGTCACCGCTGGATGGCCGAAGTGTTCGAGGAATGTCAGGAGGCGGCCACGCTCCCGCTCGAACCCGACAAGGGCGGTTCAATGGAGACATGCAGCCCGGACTCGTGGTGGTCGTCGAGGACGACCCGGCGATCGCCGACGTCCAGCGTCGATACCTGTCGGCAGCCGGTTTCGGCGTACACGTGGAGCGCGACGGTCGGGACGGGCTCGAGTCCATCAAGAGGATGCGGCCGGTCGCCGTCGTGCTGGACGTCGGCCTGCCGAGCATGGACGGCATCGAGATCTGCCGCGTGCTTCGAGCGGCGAACGACTGGACGCCGGTCCTGTTCGTCACGGCACGGGACGACGAGGTGGACCGCGTCCTCGGCCTCGAGCTCGGTGGCGACGACTACCTCACGAAGCCGTTCTCGCCCCGGGAGCTGGTGGCTCGGATCAAGGGCGTCCTGCGCCGCCAGGCGGGGCCGCCCGCGCCGGTGCTGGAGATCGGCCGGGTCAGGATCGACGAGACCCGCCGAGAGGTGCGCGTGGACGACGAGCCGGTCTCGCTGACGGCCACGGAGTTCGACCTCCTGGCCAAGCTCATGTCGGCACCCGGACGGGTGTTCACCCGCGAGCAGCTGCTGAGCTCGGTCTGGGGACAGGCGGACTACGGGGGTGGCCGTACGGTCGATGTCCACGTCGCACAGGTGCGGGCCAAGCTCGGGGACGCGTGCCCCATCGCCACTCGGCGAGGCGTCGGTT
The DNA here is from genome assembly GCA_027353565.1 of Propionibacteriaceae bacterium. Classification (GTDB taxonomy): domain Bacteria; phylum Actinomycetota; class Actinomycetes; order Propionibacteriales; family Propionibacteriaceae; genus Fen-668. The sequence goes on along the minus strand of DAIEHO010000016.1, from coordinate 1,025 downwards.
ACACCGCGGAAGAACCTCGATGACACGCAAGCCCACGTCCCTGAGGCGTCGTGTCACGCTCGTCATGCTGGCGATCGTCGCCGTGGCCGTGCTCGTGACCGGCGTCATCACGGTTCCGCTGACACGGACGTCGACGGTCCAGGGCGAGAAGAACCGGCTGTCCGCCCAAGCGGACCTGCTCGCGTCCCTCGACCGCCTGCCCGTACGCCTGTCCGCGACCAGCGCTCTCATCGGGGGCACCCGCTTCGCCATCATCGAGGCACCGCCCAACGGCCGGGTCACGGGTGCGGCCAGCTCGTACGTCACCGTCGAGGTCCGCGCGGCCCTTGCCTCGCGCGGGACCTACTCGGGGACCCTCCAGGGCGCGCTCGGACGGGCACTCGTCGAGGCCCGCATCACGACCGCGGGCCCGTGGCTCGTGACCGTCCTGCCGATCACGGAGGTCGACAACGCCCTCAACAAGGCGACCCAGCGCGTGCTCCTCGGTCTGCTCGTCGGTCTGGTCGTGGCGGGCGTCGCAGCCCTCAGCCTGGCGAGCTGGCTGACGAAACCGCTCACGGAGACCGCTCATGCAGCGAGGAAGCTCGCAGCGGGCGAACGAGGGGTCGCGCTTCCTCCCGCCGCATCGCAGGAGGCAGCCGAGCTCACGGCCGCCTTGTCGGCACTGGATCGGGCCCTCGCGACCAGCGAGGGGCGCCAGCGCGAGTTCCTGCTGTCCATCTCCCACGAGATGCGGACGCCCCTCGCCGCCGTCCGCGGCTACGCAGAGGCGCTGTCGGACGGGATGATCCCCGAGAACGAGCTGCCGCAGGTGGGACAGACACTCGTGCGGGAGACGCTGCGCCTCGACGCGTTCGTACGTGACCTGCTCGAGCTGGCACGGCTCCAGGCCGACGACTTCACGATCCAGGCCCTACCCGTGGACCTCGGGGACCTCCTCAGCCACGTCGGGACGGCATGGTCGGCGACGGCCGCCAACCTTCAGGTCTCGCTGAGCGTCAGCGGCACTGCCCCGACTCCCGTTC
>DAIEHO010000005.1 GCA_027353565.1 Propionibacteriaceae bacterium | reverse complement strand
CGTCTCCTGACCCACGAGGGAGGCCTGGACCTCCTCGTACCGTCCCCCGCCACCGCTGCTCCCGCCGAGGTACGCGTCGTGGACGCTGAGGGCGAGCACCTCCTGCCGACGGTCTGGGTGTCCTCGCGCCGTGCCAGCTGGCAGGACGCGGCCGCAGTCGCCGGGGGTGCGACCTCGGACGACGTGGCCGAGCTGCGACGCGCGGTATCCCTCGTGCCGGACCTCTGGAGGGCCTCACCGTGACGGGCTTCACGGGCGACGGGGCGACCGAGGGTTCCAGGACCCGGCACTGACCGATCTGGACGTCGTCGCGGTCTCGACGTATCAGGAACGGCCCCGCCGTCTCTGAGCAGGCATGGGGAACAGCGTGATCTGCCGGCTCGCCCGCCGACTTGCCCTGATGGCCGCCCTCGCCGCCGCCGCGACCATCGTCATGATGTCGCCGAGCGGCGCCGTCGCACTCCTCGACAGCCGTGCGGCCACCACGGTGACCGCCGTCGCGTAGCAGACGACCTCCGGACGTACGCACGCGGGGGAAACACGACCGTAATGGCCCGATGATCTGGTCGTAACCGCAGGAAACGAGTTCGAAACACTCACGGCGGAAAGTTGCGGGCGTGTTACTAGAGATCAACGCCGGCGACACCGCCTGGCTGCTGACAAGCGCGGCGCTCGTCCTGCTCATGACGCCTGGGCTGGCGTTCTTCTACGGCGGGATGGTGCGCTCCAAGGGCGTTCTGAACATGATGATGATGAGCTTCATCAGCATCGGTACGGTCGGCATCACATGGGCGGTCGTGGGCTACAGCGAGGCGTTCGGGAACTCGCTGCACGGCATCGTCGGCAACCCGTTCCAGTTCGCGTTCCTCGACTCGCTCGTGGCGGGTGACCAGGCGGTGGGCAAGGTGCCGGCACTCGCGTTCGCGGCGTTCCAGGGCTGCTTCGCGATCATCGCCGTCGCGCTCCTGTCGGGTGCGATCGCCGAGCGGGTCACGTTTCGCGCCTGGACCACGTTGTCGGTCGTGTGGGTCCTGCTCGTCTACGCACCGCTCGCGCACTGGGTCTTCGCCGCCAACGGCCTGGCCGCTGAGCACGGCGGCTGGATCGTCAACGACCTTCACGCCATCGACCTCGCCGGCGGCACCGTGATCGAGGTCGCGTGCGGCGCGGCCGGTCTCGCGCTGGCCCTGGTGCTCGGCCCCCGGGTGGGCTTCCGGTCGACCCCGATGCGTCCGCACAACATGACCCTGGTCATGATCGGCGCCGGCCTGCTGTGGTTCGGCTGGTTCGGGTTCAACTCGGGCTCGGCGCTCACCTCGGGCACCTGGGCGGCTCTGATCTGGGTGAACACCCTGCTCTCCCCATGCGCGGCGATGCTCGCCTGGCTCGTGATCGAGAAGCGCCGTGACGGCCATCCCACCTCGCTGGGTGCGGCCTCGGGTGCGGTCGCGGGCCTCGTGGCCATCACGCCGTCCGGCGGCTCGGTCAGCCCGCTCGGCGCGATGGCGATCGGCCTCACGGCCGGCGCGTTGTGCGCCTGGGCGGTCTCGTGGAAGTACACCTTCGGCTTCGACGACTCGCTCGACCTCGTCGGCGTACACCTCGTCGGCGGCGTCGTCGGCACCTTGGGCATCGGCTTCCTCGCCGACCCGCGGACGGCGACCAAGGTTGCCGGCCTCTTCTACGGAGGCGGCGCCCATCAGCTGTGGCGCCAGGGGGTGGCCGTGCTGGCCGCCGGGGCCTTCTCGTTCGGCATGACCTGGCTCATCGCCACGGCTCTGACGAAGAGCATCGGGATGCGCGTGTCGCCGCAGGCAGAGGTCTCGGGCATCGACCTCGCCGAGCACTCGGAGGTCGGCTACGACCTGACGCCGGTGCAGCACTCGGCGTACCGTCGGGTCCGGCACACGTTGATCCTCGACCCCGAGGACGTCCCCAGCTCGATGATGACCCAGGAGACCCGTACATGAAGCTCGTGACCGCGATCGTCCAGCCGGAGAAGATGGAGGACGTCCAGCGCGCTCTCATCAAGCACGGCAACAGGGGTATGACGATCTCCGAGGTCTCCGGCTACGGGCACCAGGGCGGCCACGTCGAGGTCTACCGGGCCGCCGAGTTCACGATCGACTTCATCCTCAAGGTACGCATCGAACTGCTGGTCGACGACGACATGTGCGAGGAGATCATGAACGTCATCGTCGACGCGGCCCGCACCGGCCAGGTCGGCGACGGCAAGGTGTGGGCGATGCCCGTCGACACGGTCATCCGCGTCCGTACGGGCGAGCGCGACCTCGCCGCCATCTGACCCGGTCTCCTGCCGGGCCCCACACGGAGACTCTGCGTAGTCGAGTCCTCGATCTGTGCCCGGTCGGCCTCAGACCCCTCGACCACGGGCGGAACTGCCGGCTCTGGCAGCGTGAGGATCGAGGCCAGACTCCGCGAACCGGCGGGGGCTCAGCCCGTGACGAGCACCTGACCCAGGTCGTACGCCGCCGCGCGGTCGATCTGGTCCATCCGGCACGAGTGCGGCTCCCGATCGGGGCGCCACCGGACGATCGACACCGCGTGGCGGAACCGATGGCCCTCCAGCTGGTCGAACGCGACCTCGACGACGAGGTCGGGCCGGAGCGGCACGAACGAGGTGTCCTTGCCGGCCACCGAGAACCGGGACGGGGCCCCTCCCATCCGCACGAGCTCTCCCGCGTCGTCGCGCGTCGTCAGCGGCTCGAGCTCGGCGACCAGCGCCTTCCGCATCTGGTCGGGCAGGCTGACGATCCCGCCGACGGGGATCAGCGCGAGCCCCTCGGGGGCGTCGGGATCGAGACCCCGCCAGCCCTCCGGCGCGTCGCCGTACACCGCAACGAGCAGCGACCCCACGCCCTCGCCCGACGTGTGGACCCGGTAGCCGTACACGACGACGTCGGCCGTGCGGTGGTGCTTGACCTTGAGCATCGCACGCCTGCCCGGCTGGTACGCCGCGCCGAGCGGCTTCGCGACCACCCCGTCGAGACCGGCCCCCTCGAACGTCTCGAACCACTCCCGGGCCTCGGCCACGTCGGTCGTGATGCGGGTGAGATGGACCGGGTCGCCGCCCTTCAGGTGCGCCAGCTCCTTCTCCAGCCGCGCCCGGCGCTCGCTGAACGGCCGGTCCAGGAGCGACACCCCGTCGACCGCCAGCAGGTCGAACGCGACGATCTCGGCCGGGGTCTCGACGGCCAACCTCCTGATCCTCGACTCGGCCGGGTGGATCCGCTGGGCCAGCGCCTCCCAGTCGAGACGCTGCGCGCCCCGCTCGCCGGCACGCACGACGAGCTCGACATCCACCACGATCCGCGCGGGGAGCAGCTTGCGTACGGCGTCGACGACCTCCGGGAAGTAGCGGGTCAGCGGCTTCTCCCCGCGAC
>DAIEHO010000362.1 GCA_027353565.1 Propionibacteriaceae bacterium | reverse complement strand
ACGGGTGGAGCGGTCGACCACCTTGACGTAGCCGGCCTCGTCCAGCTCGACCTGGCCACGGACCAGCTCGGAACGCGGTTCGTGGCCGATCGCGACGAAGACGCCCTCGGCCGGGATCGTACGCAGCTCACCGGTGACGGTGTCCTTGACGGTGACCGACTCGACCTTGGTGTCGCCGTTGATCGCGACGATCTGCGAGTTCCACGCGAAGTCGATCTTCGGGTCGGCCTCGGCGCGGGCGCGCATGATCTTCGAGGCGCGGAGCTCGTCGCGGCGGTGGACGATCGTCACCGACGTGCCGAAGCGCGACAGGAACGTGGCCTCCTCGACGGCCGAGTCCCCGCCGCCGGCGACGACGATGGGCTTGTTCTTGAAGAAGAAGCCGTCGCAGGTGGCGCACCACGAGACGCCGCGGCCCGAGAGGCGGTCCTCGTCGGCGAGACCGAGACGCTTGTAGCCGGAGCCCATGGCGAGGATGACCGCCTTGGCGCGGTACTCCTTGCCCTCGGAGTCGACGACCGTCTTGACCGGACCGTCGAGGCGCAGCTCGATGGCGTCGTCGGTGATGAGCTCGGCGCCGAACTTCTCCGCCTGGGCGCGCATCTGGTCCATGAGGTCGGGCCCCATGACCCCGTCGGAGAAGCCGGGGAAGTTCTCGACCTCTGTGGTGTTCATGAGCGCGCCGCCGGCGGTGATCGACCCCTCGAACACCAGGGGCTTCAGCTCGGCGCGCGCGGCGTAGATCGCGGCCGTGTACCCGGCCGGCCCCGATCCGACGATGATGATGTCCCGGACCTCGTCAGACATACGTTTTCGACTCCCTCGTGTACGTGCAGGCAACCCTACAGACAGGCACTGTCAATGGATGCCTGGTCAACGCTCCGGACTGTACCAACATTCCCCTGGGGGGTATGTGTGGGGGAGTGTGGCCTCCACCTCACGTGAGGTGGAGGGAGACAACTTCTGGCATGGCCTGCTCCGAGCTGCGGGCACGTGCGCGGGCGACGTCCCTTGTCGTGGCGCAGTCCCCCAAGAATCCTGCGTGGGTACGGATACCCGGTGCCGAACGACCCTGCAGAGTTGTGCACAGAGGGGCTTGCCACGGGTGGCCTGAGCGGATTAGGAATGGCCCAACGCACCGCCCACCCCAGCGAGGCCCAGCATGTCGCACCCCCCTCGGCTCGTCCGTTTCCGTGAACCCCTCGCCCTTCCGTCATGCCTCGTGCGCCGGGTGGCGGTCGTCCCATGACGAGCACGGACACGCAGGGCTGGAAGGCGGCACCGACACCTCCTCCACTGCCGACAGCCCCCCTCACGCCGCCACCGAGGCTGCGTCGGCGCCCCTCACTCATCGTCGCGTCCGCGCTGCTCGTGGTCCTCGGTGCGCTGGCGTCCGCCTGGGCGTACTCGAGCCTCGGCAACGCACAGGAGGTGGTGGCGGTACGGACGGACGTGGCGCGCGGTCAGCTCATCGCCGCCGAGACCCTGCAGGTCGTACGGATCGGGGTCGATCCGGCACTTCGCACCGTACCGGCGGACCAGGCCGGGGCCATGGTGGGGATGAGAGCCGCTGTCGACCTGAAGGCCGGGCAGCTCCTCGTACCCGGCGCTGTGACCACCGCCGTCGTTCCCGGGCAGGGCAGGT
>DAIEHO010000359.1 GCA_027353565.1 Propionibacteriaceae bacterium | reverse complement strand
CGGCTTCGAAGGTGCCTCCGTCGGAGACATCGCAGCCGAGGCCGGGTACACCAAGGGAGCGCTCTACGCCCACTTCGGGTCGAAGAGCGACCTGTTCGTTGCCCTCGCCCGCGAACGGCTCGTCCGTGAGAGCCCGGAGAGCGACGCCTCGACCGGCGACCTCGCGGCTGACCTGTCCGCCGAGCTGGGTGCTGCCGGCGCCGACCCTGGGCTGATGCTCGCCCTTGAGATCCTTGCGTACGCGGTCCGGCACCCTGAGTCCCGCGCCGAGCTCGGGCCGCTGTTCGACGCATCCATTCAGGACCTCGCCGAGCGGGTCCGCGACGACCGGCTTGCCCGCGGCGGCAACGCCCCGGACGCGTCGAGCCCCGCCGAGGAGGTGACGCGCGACGACCTCGACACCGCACTCGGGCTTCTCGCGGTCGGCAACGTCGCCGCGATGTTCGCGGAGATCAGTGAGAACCCCTCCGCCGTCTCGTCCTCAGGCACGCGCCTGATCACACGCCTGCTCGCACGCTGACGCCGGGCAACTCCAAGGCCAGCCAGTGCGGTCCGTTCTGCAGCGCAAGAGCGCCTTGCCAGACCGGGAAGCACACCGTGCAAGCGACGCGGACCATCTGCAGGACGGCTGGGGGAATCTCACCAACGGTGATAAGACCGCCTTATGGGTTTGGTTGGTGAGTACCGGGATGCGCGTTCCCAGGAGGAGTCTGCGCGCCTGCGGCGTCTCTTGGCGCTGCGTGCCATGGTCGCCACCGGCTCGAGCCAGCGCGAGATCGCCTCAGCCTTGGGCGTGAGCCAGCCAGCGGTGAGCCAGCAGTTGAAGGCGTCCCGGGACCTCGCCGCCGTTCATCCGGAGACCCTCTTGAGGGCTGCCGCTCCGCTCTTGGTCGACGTCGCCGGTTCCCAGCGGTTCACTCGCCTCGCCGCGTTCGGCTCGGTTGTTCGCGGGACTGCGCGGCCCGACTCCGACATCGATCTGCTTGTCGACCCGCCTGAGGGCTCTGGCATCAAGGAGCTGGTGGCGCTTCGCGAGATCTTCCAGGAGATTCTCGCTCGACCGGTCGACCTCATCAGCTACGGCGGGCTCAAGCCCGGGCTCGACGACGACATCCGGGCCGAGGCGGTGTTGCTGTGATGGATAGGAAGGTCGCCAAGGAGCTGCTGCACGTTCGCGACTGGCTCGACCGTGCCCAGGTCGTCGTCGGCCGTGGCCACGAGGCGTACTCGACCGACGAGCTGCTCCAGGAATCCGGTGACTCGCTGATGATGAAGCTGGGCGAAGCCGCCGGGCGGCTCGCCACAGCCGGCGTCGAACCACCGCCAGGCGTGGGATGGACTGACGCCATTGCGAATCGCAACTGGCTCATCCATCAGTACGACGAGATCGACCGCGCCCTCACATGGGTCACCCTGACTCGGGACCTGGCCTCCTGGCGCGTCGCCCTAACGCAGATGTTCAGCGAGGCCCAGGCGTCGTTGTCGCCCCCCGACGCCAACGACGACAAACGATAGGACCTGTCGAAGGCGCCATCCCGCTGCACGGGGGAACTGTTCCGAACTGCCTGTCACTGCCGTCTTGCGCACGCCACCGGGGCGCACGTGGGAGTCCGGCGGCAAGGCACCAGACCAGCGTCGGGCGGGCCGCTCTCGGTACTGAAGGGCCTGATGAGGGCCTGAACGTCAGCTCTGCTTGTCAGCAGCAGCATTCCTTGTCAGACCGCGAACCAGCTGGTACCGGAGAAGGGACTCGAACCCTCACGCCTTTCGGCACAGGAACCTAAATCCTGCGTGTCTGCCAGTTCCACCACTCCGGCCGGCAGCCATGAGTGTACGAGACGGGTCGCGGCGCTGAGCTCGCACCTGATGCCCTGGAACGGCCGGGATCCCCACCTCCCCGACTTGCTAGTGGGGGATGTACTCGACGGTGTCGATCTCCACGACCGTGCCGGACTCCGAGCCCGAGCTCGTCCCGTACACGCCGAGCAGCAGGCCGATGAACCCACCGGTGGCGACGCTGTCCAGCTGGCGTCCGTCGGCTGTGGCCACGGTCGAGGCCTCCGCCTGCCCGACGGCGAGGGTGAGGGCGTACTCCGTGTCCCGTACCTGGACCCCGAGTCGCAGGGTCTCACCCACGGCGACGTCAGGCCATGCCTCACCAAGGACGACGTCGACGCCGGCTCGGACGTGGACCGCCCGTACGACCACCACGCCGCCCGGCGAGGTCAGGACTGCGAGCCGTACGTGGTCATTCTCGGACTGCCGGATCGCGAGACCTGCCTCCTCGCCAGGCGCGAGCGGGGCGCGGAGGGTGACGGCGAAGTCCAGGCTGCGGTGCTGTTGGCGGACGCCCAGGAACGCGGGCGTCGACGGCTCCCTCAGCGTCGTCGTGCTCAAGCGCAGGTCCCAGCCTTCGTCCCGAGCCGTCAGGAACGCGTCGACCGGTCCTCGCAATGACATCCACCGCGGGTCGGCAGGAAGTATGACGCCCCCCGTGTCCCGCTCAGAGCGCGTGGTCCGGGGCGCCGCGAAGGGCACCACCACCTCGTGCGAGACCCTGCCGACGCCCGGCGCGAACACCGGCCACCCCTCCCGCCACTCCACGGGCACGAGGAACGTCTCGCGGCCGAGCGGGTAGTGGTAGCCGCCGTACGGTCGCATTCCGAGAAGCACAGCCCACCAGCTTCCGTCGGCCGCCTGCACGAGGTCCGCGTGGCCGGTACCGACGATGTCGGCCTGTCGCCCAAGATGACGATGGGTGAGGACGGGGTTGCTCCGGCAGCCCTCGTACGGGCCGGTCACGGAGCCCGACCGAGCGACGACCACGGCATGCTCGAAGTCTGTTCCGCCCTCCGCGGCGAGCAGGTAGTAGGTGCCGTCCACTCTGTACAGGTGGGGGCCCTCGGCCCAGACGGCCCCGAGCAGTGCCCCGGACCAGAGGACGTACTCGGGGCCGACGACCACCTTCTGGGCTGTGTCGTACTCGCGCAGCCACACCTCCGTCTGATCATGCCACTGCGGGTCACGCACGAGCCGTGTGCCGTGGAGCCACACCCTCCCGTCGTCGTCGAAGAACACCGACGGGTCGATTCCGTCCGCGTCGATCCACACCGGGTCCGACCACGGGCCGGCAGGGTCGGTCGCAGTCACCAGGAAGTCGCCACCCCGAGCCGGGTCGTCCGGGTCGACGAGCGTGCACACCACCCAGAACATCCCGTCGTGGTGACGCAGCGTGGGAGCGAACAGGCCGCCCGACGAGGCGATCCCGCCGAGGTCGACCTGCCCGGCACGGTCGATCACGTGGCCGACTGGCTCCCAGTGGGCGAGGTCCGTGCTGTGGAAGACCGGGAGGCCGGGGAAGTACTCGAAGGTCGAGTTGACCAGGTAGTAGTCCTCCCCGACGCGGCAGACCGACGGGTCCGGGTGGCAGCCGGGCAGGATCGGGTTCTGGACCAGGCTCAAGAGACCGTCGCTTCCACGAGCCTCCGGTCGCTGATCGCGACCTCGTACACCTCTCCGGTGATGACGAGGAGCGCGCGCTCGGTGGCCTGGCCGGGAACCGGTTCGGCGACGGCGAGGCCGGTGTTCGAGATCGC
>DAIEHO010000354.1 GCA_027353565.1 Propionibacteriaceae bacterium | reverse complement strand
AGGGGCGCGCCGCCCGCGAGAGGCTCCTGCTGGCCAACGTCGGCCTGGTGAAGACCATCGCCCGCGGCGAGCTCGGATCTTCTCCGGTGGACTATGCCGAGGTCGTCCAAGAGGGCCACCTGGCGCTCGCGGAGGCCCTCTGTCGGTACGACTACCGCCGCGGACGCTTCGGGCCGTACGCGGCGGCATGGATCAGGGCCCGTGTCAGGGGAGCCATCATCACGCAGTGCGGTCGGGTGGGCGTCCCGGCACGGGACCTGGCGAAGTACTTCGCCGTGCGGCGCGCGGAGGTGGACCTCATGCAGTGTCTCGGGCGATCCGTCGCTACGTCCGAGGTCCCCGGCGCGGGGGCGGTCGCAGCGGTGCAGGCGGTCGTGACGCCCGCATCGTTCGCCTCAGCGCTTCACGTCGCGGACGAGTCGGCCGGCCGCCACCTGGATCCTGAGGTCGGTGAGGAGGTGCTCGGGCTGCTGGACGGGCTGCCGCCGTCGGACCGGCGGATCCTCCGACGCCGCTTCGGGTTCGACGGCCCACCCGTACCCCTGCGAGAGCTCGCGCACGAGCTCGGCGTGAGCGAGGCGACCGTGCGGAGGATGGAGGCGCGGGCGCTCGCCTCGCTGCGCGACGACCTCGCTCGGCTTGTGGCGGCCTAGCGGAGGACTGCCATGGCCGGAGCAGACGTACGACCCCGCCAGGCGCGGTGCCGACTGTCGCTAGATGGTCCCGGTCAGCCGCTGGAGGATCAAGGACGAGCTCCCGACGAGCACCCACAGGAGTCCGCCGAGCAGGACGGGACGCCATCCGGCCTGCTTGATGTGACGCAGCGACGAGCCCATGCCGACGGCGGCCATGGCGACGGTCGTGCCGATGTAGGCGAGCTGGCTGATCACCGGGCCCCAGGATGCCGGCACGATGCCCACGGACCGCGCGGCCGCCGCGACCAGGAAGAGGACCAGGAACGTCGGGATCAGCCTCCACCAGACGGGCCGGGCGCCGGCCTCGGAGTGCCGGTGGGTCCGCCACGACTCGTACAGGGCGAGCGGGACGATCGCGAGCGTTCGCGTGAGCTTGACCACGACAGCGACCGTCGCGGCCGTGGCCCCGTACACGGTTGCCGCCGCGACGACCGACGACGTGTCGTTGATCGCGGTGCCGGCCCACAGCCCGAACGCGGCCTGTGACAGGCCCATGGCGTGCCCGATCAGGGGGAAGAAGATCGCACCGAGCACGTTGTAGACCACGATCACGGTGATGGACAGCGCGATCGCGGTCGCCGGCGCCCCGATGACCGCACTCATGGTGGCGATGGCGGACGCGCCGCAGATGCCCGTCCCGTACGTGACCAGCTGTCCGAGCACCTTCTCGATCCGGAGGAGCTTCGCGAGCAGCCATCCGCCGAGGAGCGCGACCGTGAGGGTGCCGAACAGCACGGGCAAGGTGCGCCCACCCGTGCTGGCCACCTGCCCGAGCGACATCGTCGCGCCCAGCATCACGATGCTGGCCTGCAGCACCTTCTTGCCGGCGAACGTCGTCCCGGCCTTCCAGCTCGCACGCTGCCCGGCGAACTGGCCGACCAGAAGACCGAGGATGATCGCGACGATGGGCCCGCCGAGCACGGGGAACACATGTCCCGCTCCGTACGCGACGGCGCCGATGAGCAGGGGAGGAAGGAGCCCGGGGACGTACCGGCGTACAAGGTTCACGGTGCCCCACCCTGGCACGCGATGCGTGGCCGCTGCTCCGCGCGAAGGTCCGGTGAGACACCTGAGATCGTTGCAACTCGCACTAACCGGGGGGTCGGCGCGACCCGAAAAAACCCGTGGGAGCAGAATGCGAGTAGCCCTGGCGACGCTGCCTCGGCTGCCGACAGAGCTCTGCTCCGAGGTACCAGCGCGCTGAAAGGGAGCGTTGCATGTCATTCAAGCCCCATACCTACCCCGGTATCCCTGAGGTCATCAACGGAAACGGCGCCATTGCGCACGTGATGAAGCACGTGTGCGGGGGAGTGATCGGCTACCCGATCACGCCGTCGACGGAGATCGCGGAGCTGTTCGAGGCGGCGCGGGCCGAAGGCCAGCTCAACGTCTGGGGCAAGCACCCGTTCTTCGTGGAGACGGAGGGGGAGCACTCCGCTCAGAGCGGTGCGATGGGCGCTGCGCTGACCGGCGGCAACTTCATCTCGAACGCCTCCTCCAGCCAAGGCATCCTGTACGGACTCGAGTCGCACTACGTCACCGTGGGCAAGAAGATCGGCGGCTTCGTCCTCCAGGTCGCCGCCCGCGTGGTGAGCAAGCACTCGCTGAACGTCATGGCCGGGCACGACGACGTGTACGCGCTGCTGCCGACCGGCTACACGATCCTGTTCGGGTCGAACCCGCAGGAGGCCGCCGACCTCGCGGCCATCTCGTATCGGGCATCCGCCCTGTCCCTGCTCCCCGTCGCGAACTGCATGGACGGCTTCGCCACGAGCCACGTGATGAGCGAGGTGCTGCTCCCCGAGCCCGAGCTGCTCCGCACCTACCTCGGTGACCCGGCCGGCCGCATCCCGTGCCCCACGGTCGCCCAGGAGCTGCTCTTCGGTGCGAAGGGTCGGCTGTTCCAGCTCCAGCGCTTCGTCGACCGTCATGCCCCGGAGTTCGACGCTGACGACCTCGCCGCACTGCGCGCCCAGCTCGCTGCACAGGCCGACGCGGTCGAGTCCGGCGCCGAGGAGCTGCTCTCGACGACGCTGGCATGGGTCCCCACGAGCCTGCAGGGCCAGTGGCGGCGCCAGTGGCGCAACGCGCAGGCCAAGGGCACCCGCCAGCTCGTACCGGCGCTGGTCGACCCGAACAACCCGGGTCTGACCGGTCCCGTGCAGAACCAGCCGGACTTCCAGGCCGGCGCCGCCGACCACCGCACCCACTTCGCCAGCGCCGTTCCGGCGATCGTGCGGCAGGCGATGGCTGAGTACGGCGAGCTCACCGGCCGCGACTACTCGCCCGTACAGGCGTACGAGTGCGAGGACGCCGACTACGTCATGGTCGGCATGGGCTCGATCACCGACGACGTACGGGCCGTGCTCGGGCACCTCCGCTCCGAGGGCATCAAGGCCGGCGTCGTCTCCATCAAGCTGCTCCAGCCGTTCCCCGAGGCCGAGCTTGTCGCCGCCATCGGGAACGCGAAGGCCGTGACCGTTCTCGAGCGCTCCGACGACACCGCGCTCACCCGCTCGGTGACCAGTGCGCTGTTCCACGCGCGGGCGAACGGCGAGTCCTCGACGGAGCTCTTCGCCGGAGTCCCGGCGCTCTCCTCGCTGCCGCGTCTCACCACGGCGATCTTCGGCCTGGGCGGCCATGACGTGCAGCCGAGGCACCTCGTGGCCGGGTTCCAGAACATGGTTTCCGGCAACCCGGCGCCTCTGGTCTACCTCGGGTCGCAGTTCTTCGCCGCGAACCCGACCCCGGCTGTCGCCGCCATGCAGGACCGGCTGCGTTCTGCCTACCCGGAGACCGAGCTGATGGCTCTGGAGACCGGCCCCAACCCGCGCGTGCTCCCACCCGAGGCGTTGCGGATCCGGTTCCACTCCGTCGGCGGATACGGCACGATCGCGACCGGCAAGCTGCTCACGGACCTGCTCAGCTCGTTGCTGGGGATGCACTCCAAGTCGGCGCCGAAGTATGGCTCGGAGAAGTCCGGCGCGGCGACGAACTACTACATCACGCTCTCCCCGGAGCCGGTCCTGATCACGAACGCCGAGCTCGAGGACGTCGAGGTCGTCGTGGCGCCGGACCACCAGGTCTTCTCCCACACCAACCCGCTCAAGGGCCTGGTCAACGGCGGGACCCTGCTCCTGCAGTCGACCAAGGACCCTCTCACCGTCTGGCAGGAGCTCCCGGCCTTCGCCCGGCGCGCCATCCGTGAACGGGGCATCAGGTTCTATGTCATCGACGCGTTCGCGATCGCCAAGAGCCATGCGCCGACCCCCGAGCTGCAGACACGCATGATGGGCATCGCGTTCATCGGCGCCATCCTCGGCAACGTCAAGGCAGTCGCCCACGACGGCGGCGCGGCCGAGACCGAGGCCGAGGTCAGGGCGGAGCTATCCAAGAAGTTCGGACGCCGTGGCGACCGAGTGGTCGAGGCCAACATGGCGGTCATCCGTGACGGCATGACGGCGGCGGCGATCGTCGACTACACCGACCCCGCCTTCGAGGCTGTCGAGGCACAGGTCGTACGCGAGCGTCGCCGGACCCTCTCACCGGCGATGTCGTCCACGGTGGGCACCCCCCGCACGAGTGGGCTGTTCGACCCGGCCTACTACGAGGAGATCGTCGCCAAGCCTTTCCGCGACGGAGTCATCGACGAGGCGCCGGTCATCCCGGGCACGGGCATGTTCATGCCGTCCGGCACCGCCGCGGCCAAGGACAAGGGCATCTTCCGCCGCACGGTGCCGATCTTCGACCCGTCCTCCTGCACGGCCTGCATGGAGTGCACCATGGCCTGTCCGGACAACGCGATCCCGAACGCGGGGCACGAGATCGACGACCTGTTGTCGGCGGCCATCACCGCGTCCGGGCTCGTCGAGGCGAGGCGTGTCGGGTGGTACGACTTCGTGCCGGCCTGGTCCGACGAGGTCCGCCGCCTCTTCAAGGCGAACTCGTCCGTGGGCGACCTGGCCGCCGTCGCCACCCAGGCTGCCTCGGCGCTTCCCGATGAGTCGGTACCGACCGCTGAACTCGATCAGGTCGTGGCGGCCATCGCCGCGTTCCCGGTCGCGCGAACGCGCCCGATCTTCGACGCCGAGGAGAAGCGGGCGAACGGCGCCGGTGCGCTGTTCTCGGTCACGATCGACCCGTGGAAGTGCACGGGCTGCATGCAGTGCGTCGAGGTCTGCGGACCCGGCGCGCTGGTCAGCCACGAGCAGGACGACGAGATCCTGGAGATGCTGGAGGGCCGCTTCGAGAGGCTCACGGCGCTGCCGGACACGCCGGCACGGATCACCGCGAGCGCCACGGAGCCCGGGGGCGACATCAAGCGGATCCTGCTCGCGCGCGACGACTACTACTCGATCACCGGCGGTCACGGTGCATGCCGTGGCTGCGGCGAGGTCACCGCGATCCACCTGTTCAACTCGCTGACCCACCGCATCGGTGAGGACCAGCGCCAGGCCCACATGCGGGAGCTCGACGACCTCACCGACAAGCTCGCCGCCCTGGTCGGGACACTGCCCGAGGGCAGCCCTCGCCGCGTACGCGTCGAGGCGGCCACGGAGGAGCTCGAGAAGCGGCTCTACCTGTACGAGTCGGGCCCTACCGGCAACGGCCCGGCTCCGACCGTCATCGCGAACTCCACCGGCTGCTCCAGCGTGTACGCGTCGACGATGCCCTTCACGCCGTACCTCGACCCATGGGTCAACGGCCTGTTCCAGGACGCGCAGCCGCTGGCGGTCGGCATCTACGAGGGTCTGGTCTCAGGGCTCGTCGAGGAGGTTCGCGCGTTGCGTCTGGCACGCCTCGAGCTCGAGGGCACGTACGACCCGAGCGTCCACGACTCGAAGCTCGCCACCGTGTCGTGGCGTGACTTCACCCCTGCCGAGCTGGCACTGGTACCGGCGGTCGTGACGATCAGCGGCGACGGGGCGGCGTACGACATCGGCTTCGGTGCGATGTCGCGCGTGCTGGCTGCGGGCACGCCGATCAAGTCACTCGTGCTCGACACGGGCGGCTACTCCAACACGGGCGGGCAGGCCTCGACGGCGAGCCACTCGGGCCAGGACGCCGACCTCGCACGGTTCGGCGCCACCCACTCCGGCAAGCAGGAGTCGCGCAAGGAGCTCGGACTGCTGGCCGCCTTCCATCCGAACGTGTACGTGTGCTCGACCTCGACGGCGTACTACGGGCACTTCCTTCGCGCGAGCGGGGAGATGCTGGGCTTCGACCATGGCACGTCGCTCATGGTCGTCTACACCCCGTGCGACACCGAGAACGGGATGCCCGAGGACCTTGCGAACTCGAGGTCGCGACTCGCGGTGGACAGCCGGGTCGCACCGCTGTTCATCCACGACCCGCGGAAGGGGAGCACGCTCACCGAGAGGTTCAGCATCGACGGCAACCGTGAGCCCACTGGTCTGTGGGTCACCAAGCCGCTCACCTACCGGGACTCCGAAGGGCGGGCCCAGGTGATGAAGCACCCGTTCACGCCGGCAGACTTCGCCCTCGGCGAGGGACGCTTCGCCAAGCAGTTCCGCTGGCTCGCGGCTCACGAGGAGGACGGGGCGATCCCGATAGCCGAGTACGTGGAGCTGCCTGTCGCGCAACGCGCGGCCCGGACGCCCTTCGTCTACACCACGGACAAGCAGGAGCACCTCGTCAAGATGGCATGCTCCGCCGGTGTCGTTGCGATGGTGGAGGACCGGAAGCACTACTGGCAGACCCTGCAGTTCCTCGTAGGTCAGTCCGAGACGAAGCTCTCGGCTGCGCACAAGGCAGAGGTCGACGCTCTCCGTGCCCAGTACAACGACGCACTGGATGCGCGCGAGTCGACGCTGGACACCATCGCGCAAGCCATGGCCGACCTCGCGACGTCGAGCGGCGCACCGGCCGGCGGTCCGTTGTCCATCGGGCTGCCGGGCGCGTCGGCGGTCTCGTCGTCGCGGACCACCACCGAGGTCGCCGCGACGGTCAGCACGGCCCGTCCGATCTGGCTCGATCCCGCCGACCTGCCGAAGTGCAACGACTGCGCCACCTGCTACCAAGAGCTGCCGCAGCTGTTCGAGAAGGCAACGATCGTGGTCGACAACGAGCCTCGTACGGTCGGCCGGCTGAGGCCGGAAGCCCTCGAAGGACGGATCGTGACGGACGAGCTGGCGGCACGCATCGCTCGCGTGAAGGCCACCTGCGACGCGGAGATCATCCGATGACTGCGCCAGGGTTCGCCAGCCAGCTGGGTCTGCTCGAGCGTCGATTGACAGCCGATCCGCGCGCGTTCCGCGACCTCTTCACGGCCGACGGCATGCAGGCGGTGGCGTGGGAGTTCCGTCAGGAGGAGCTGAGCCACGACTTCATCTGGCAGACGTGGGACGTCCTGAGCCGCGACGACGACGCCAGCCGCGTCATGATGCGCTTCCTCTGGAAGCTGCCGCTGGGAAAGAAGCGCCTGTTCATCCGAGCGCTCGACACCCACCTGTCGGAGAAGTACCCGATGTTCGCGGGGCTCAGCCAGAACTGGCCTGCGGGAAACGCGATCGAGCCGTACATCCGGGAGGCCGAGGCGCGTTCCGCTGACTTCGAGCTCGTCAACAAGGGGTTCCTCGGCTACATGGACCTCGGCTTCACGCGCCGCGACGTCGAGCTGTTCGTGTGGCTGGAGGCGCTGCGCGACAAGCAGTGCGCCGAGGCCCCGTGCGAGCTGGGCGTGCTCGTCGCGGGCCACGTCGAGCCGCAGGGCGGCTGCCCGGTGCAGATCCACATCCCGACCATGTTCGAGCTCATCGGCGAGGGCCGCTTCCGTGAGGCGCTCGAGATGCTCGAGTCGTGCAACCCGCTGCCGAACGTGACCGGCCGCGTGTGCCCGCAGGAGGTGCAGTGCCAGGGCATGTGCCTGCACAAGAAGTCGATGAGCATCGGCCAGCTGGAGTGGTTCCTGCCCGAGTGGGAGAAGCTGGCGGACCCGGTGGGGCTCGCCGCCCGGTTCCGTGGCCTGGACGACCCGTGGCAGAAGGCGCTTCGGCCACCCGTCGCGATCGTCGGTTCGGGTCCGTCGGGACTCATCACCGCCTACCTGCTCGCTGCCGAGGGGTTCCCTGTCACCGTCTTCGAGGCGTTCCATGAGCTCGGAGGGGTGCTGCGCTACGGCATCCCCGAGTTCCGGCTGCCGAACCAGCTGATCGACGACGTCGTGGCGAAGATCCGCGGCCTGGGTGGACGGTTCGTCACCAACTTCGTCGTCGGGAAGACGGCGACGCTGGAGCAGCTCCGCAGCGCGGGGTTCCTCCGCGTGTTCGTGGGCAGCGGCGCGGGACTGCCGCGCTTCCTCAACGTCCCGGGCGAGCACCTGCTCAACGTGATGTCCGCCAACGAGTTCCTGACCCGCGTGAACCTCATGCAGGGGCACCGCACCAACCACGAGACCCCCCTGCCGGAGATCCGCGGCAAGCAGGTGCTCATCATCGGCGGCGGTAACACAGCGATGGATGCCGCACGTACGGCCAAGCGCCTCGGCGGCAATGTCTCGATCGTCTACCGGCGGACGCGAGCTGAGATGCCCGCCCGCGTCGAGGAGCTCGAGCACGCCCTCGAGGAGGGCATCGAGCTCGAGGTTCTCCGGTCCCCGATCGAGTTCACCGGCGACCCGGAGACGCACTTCGTCACCAGCGCGACGGTCGAGATCATCGCCTTGGGCGAGCCGGACAGCTCGGGTCGCAGGCGCCCCGTACCCACGGGTCGTACGGACGAGATCCCGGCAGACCTGGTCATCATGGCGCTCGGCAACGCGGCCAACCCGATCATCAAGGACTCCGAGCCGAGGCTCTCGGTCTCGAAGTGGGGCACCATCGAGCAGACGGGGGAGCAGGGCTCGAAGGAGACGTCGATCCCGGGCATCTACACCGGTGGCGACGCGGCGCGCGGGGGGTCGACGGCGATCCGCGCCGCCGGCGACGGTCAGGCGGCGGCGCGCGAGATCGTCCGCACCATGGCCACGATGGACCCGACGGACATCTCCGAACGCGTCGCCAGCGCGCTGCGATACACCGAGATCGCCGCCGAGACCCCGGTCATCCTCCGGAAGACGCACCTGAGCGTCGGCATCGAGGAGCTCGAGGTGCGGGCTCCCGTCATCGCACGATCCGCGAAGGCGGGACAGTTCGTCCGAGTCCTCCCGACGCCCGACGGGGAGCTCATCCCACTGACACTGGCTGACTGGGATGCCGAGGCCGGCACCATCACGCTCGTCATCCAGGCGATGGGCACGTCGACGCTCAAGATGAACGAGATGAAGGTCGGTGAGGCGTTCGCGGGTGTCGCCGGGCCGCTGGGCCGCCCGAGCGAGCTGACACGGTACGAGGATGCCGAGGTCGTGTTCACCGCTGGAGGCCTCGGGCTGCCGCCGGTCTACCCGATCATGCGCGAGCACCTGAGGATGGGGAACAAGGTCACGCTGATCTCCGGATTCCGCAGCCGCGAGCTCATGTTCTGGAACGGAGCCGACGAGCGCGTCGGCCGGTTGAAGGCCCAGTACGGTGACCAGCTCACGGTGGTCTATACGACCAACGACGGCTCGTACGGCGTCCAGGGGTTCGTCACCGCACCGCTGACGGAGATGCTCGACGCGCACCGTGACGGCACGGGCAAGACGCTGGCCGAGGTCGTCACGATCGGACCACCGATGATGATGCGCGGTGTCTCCGACCTGACCAAGCCGTACGACGTGACCTGTGTCGCCAGCCTGAACTCGATCATGGTCGACGCCACCGGCATGTGCGGCGCCTGCATGGTCCCGGTCATCGAAGACGGGGCGCTGGTCCGCAAGCACGCCTGCATCGACGGTCCTGAGATCGACGCCCACGGCATCGACTGGGAGAAGTTCCTTCCGCGCTTCGGTCTGTTCCGGTCCCAGGAGCAGGCTAGCCGGGCAGCGAACGGGTTCTAGTCGCCACTCCTCGATCCCCGGTTCGGCACTCGCCGAGCCGGGGATCTTCGCTGTACGAAGGTCCGCGGGGCTGTCCGCGGCGACCGGACGTTCGCACGGCCACCTGCCCGGCGTGCGCGATCGAGGGTCTGATCCACGAACGGAGGGCCAACGGCCGACTCCGGTGGCGCAGTCGAACAGGTCTCCGGTCGGGTCGCCCTTAGTGGGGATGCACTCGCGACGCACCTTCGCTGAGCGCTGGGATCCTCCCGGACCCAGGGCTCACTCGGCTGAGCGGTCCAGAACGGGTCGACGGCGCAGTGCTGCCGACTCGATCGGAGGGGTGTTGTACTCCTGGTCCATGCGGCCGACGCCCGTGCCGGGAGCGACGATCGCGTCGATCTGGTCCAGGAGGTCGTCGGGGAGGGCCACGTGCGCTGCAGCGAGCAGGTCGTCGAGCTGTTCCATGGTGCGGGGGCCGATGAGGGCAGCGCTCACCCCGGGATGGGTGATGACGAAAGCGAGCGCCATGTGCGTGAGCGACAGTCCTGCCTGCGCGGCAAGGGCGATGAGCTCCTCGACGGCGTCGATACGGCGCTCGTCGAGCAGGGCGGCGAACATCCGTGTGCGACGCAGGTCGGTCTCCTGTCCGCGGCGCACCCGTCCGGTGAGCATCCCGCTGGCGAGAGGGCTCCAGATCACCG
>DAIEHO010000319.1 GCA_027353565.1 Propionibacteriaceae bacterium | reverse complement strand
TCGGCGGCCTGGACGCCGCCCTCGAGCCCGGAGAGGGCCGCTGCTGCGTCGTCCTGAAGGGGGCCACCAGGGCGGTTGCTCGTTGACCGGCCGTCAGCCGTCGACCAGGAGACCGAGCAGTCCGCCGAGCACGAGGTCCCGCCGAGCGGAGACGTCGTCGAGGCGGCACAGGCGGTGGGTCGGCGGGAGCCGGTCGTGTCGGCGGGCGAGCTGCTCCGATGCGATGCGTACCCACTGCTCGTCGAACAGCCGCGCCGGGTCACCCTCCACGTCGTCGGTCCCGAGGTGCTCGGACCACAGCTGTCGCCGCGTCCGGCGTACGAGCTCGGGGTCGCCGAACACGAGGTTCGCCTCGGTGTCGTTGAACAGCGAGTGGGCGTTGAGGTTCGCCGAGCCGATGGTGAGACAGTGGTCGTCGACGATGCCCACCTTGGCGTGCACGTAGGTGCCCGGGCTGTCTCCGGCCATCGGCTGGAGGGTGGCCGGCAGCAGCCGGCGGCCCCGGTCTGCCTGGACGAGCCTGGAGAGCTGACCGAGGGTCGTGTCGCGCCCCGAAGACGGGTTGCTCGGCAGGAGCAGGATCATCCGGAAGTCAGGGCTCGGAGGGCGAAGAAGCTTGTCCTCGAGGATGTCGACGATCTCCGGTGCCCACAGGAACTGGTTCTCGAGGTAGACGAGCTGGCGCGCGCTCGCGAGTGCTCGGCGGTACTCGGCCAGGATCGAGAACTCGCCGCCGGGAAGGAAGTCGTAGATCTTCTCGGGGACGGTACGCACGAACCGAACCTCCTGAGTGCCCGTGGGCGTCGGCATCTCGGGTGCCGGCAGCGCCTCGGACGTGACCTCGGTCCACCTGGCGGCGAAATGGGCGGCGACGTCACCGACGACCGGCCCCTCAACGCGGACCGCAGCGTCGTGCCAGCCGAGGTGCGGCCGCGGCTGGTGCCCAGTGGTGTCCCATCGATCGTTGGTCAGGTCGGTCAGGTCCAGGCCACCGACGAACGCCACCCGGTCGTCCACGATGACCAGCTTCTCGTGGTGGCAGTGCTGCAGGTACTCGTGCTCGTCGAGCGCGGCCCTTACTCCCGGGATGCTCGCGAACCCATCACGCGCTCGGCGGGCGTCCGATCTCGTGGGCCGGATGACGGGCACCTGCGCTCCGCCCCAGAGCAGCACGCGCACCTGGGCACGCTCGGCAGCCGTCCTCAGAGCGGCGGCCACCGTGGTGGAGCCGTCTCCCCTCGTCATCGCGAAGTCGGGCGTGGCGTGCCAGCCGGCGATGTGGACGGTGCGCTGTGCGCGCTCGATCACGCGCAGCATGGCCGCGAAGGCACCCCTTCCGTCGACGAGGACCTCGACGCTGTTGCCGCCCCGTACCGGACTACCTCCTCGGACTGGGCTGTCGCGCATAACCGGACCGCCTCCCCGGACCCGGCTGCCGCCCATTACCGGACCGCCTCCCCGGACCGGAGTGCCGGCATCGTCGACCGCGCCGCCAGGGGTCGTGTCGAGCACGGCCGACCAGCCCTGCCGGGCCAGCCGTCGCCGATGGTGGTCACGGATGAGCGACTCGATCAGCCGTCCGACCGCCTCATCGGCACGCACTCCCAGCGATGCCATGCGTCGTCCTCCTCAGGTCCCAGGGCGCGTTCAGCGCCGTACGGGCATTCTTCCTGTCGCACGCCTGATCGGGAAGCACAGCGCCCCGGGGTGACCGTTGACCGCCACGAGCCACCCCTGGGAGCCCCGCCCCGGCCAGCGATGGGCGGTCGGCCGCGGCGCGGGCGTGCACTCGTGACGGGTGAGGAGTCCTCGACGCGACGATCACGCGTCGAGGAGCGAGAATGTCCCGCACTCCTGTCGCCCCGTCGGGGTGTGGCGGACGGAGAGGTGTGCGCTCTGTGAGACAGCGCAACTTCACGGTGCGTGGTACGGGCAGCGGGCACACTGGGAACATGACCTCGGACACCTCCGACCGCACCGTCCTGTACGGCATCAGCTCACGCGCATGGGAGCACCCCGCTGACAGGGGTGCGCTGGTGGCCGTGAGGAAGCTCCGAGGCTTCGACATGGTCGTGCGGCGCCTGTCCGCCTTGGTCACGGAGCGAGCCGTGCGACTGATGCTCCTCGGCTCCGCGATCCGCGTCGACGAACGGCAGTTCACCCGTCTGCACGACGTCTACACCGAGGCGTGCACGGTCCTCGACGTGGAGCAGGCGCCTGAGCTGTACGTCGTCGCCAACCCGTTCCTCAACGCCCAGACCATCGGGCTCGACAAGCCGGTGATCGTCGTCAACTCCGCGTTGCTGTACGCGCTCGATGACGACGAGCTCCGCTTCGTGCTCGGCCACGAGCTGGGTCACGTGGCGAGCGGCCATGCCGTCTACCGCACGATCCTGCTCCTTCTCACCACCCTGTCGACGACGTTCCTGTCCATCCCGCTGGGCGGGCTGGGCCTTCGGGCGATCATGGCGGCGCTCACAGAGTGGTACCGCAAGTCCGAGCTGTCCGGTGACCGTGCGGGCCTGCTCGCCTGTCAGGATCCCGACGCTGCCCTCCGCGTCCACATGAAGCTCGCCAGCGGCGGTGACGCGTCGCAGCTCAGCCAGGAGGCCTTCCTGGACCAGGCGGTCGCGTACCACGAGGACGAGGACATCCGGGACCTCGTGCTCCGTGCGCTCGTCGTCGAGACCATGAGCCATCCGTTTGCGGTGGCGCGGGCCGGCGAGCTGCGCCGGTGGGTCAGCAGCGGGGAGTACGCCCTTGTCATCGCAGGTTCGTACCCTCGCCGGGAGGATGATGCGAAGGCAAACATCAGTGCTGAGACAGCTGCAGCCGCAGCCTCCTACAGCGACCAGTTCGCGAAAGCGGAGCAGACGATCGACCAGGCCCTGAAGGATCTCTTCGGCGGCATCGGCTCGATGGGTTCGCGAGTCACGGACTTCCTCCGGGGCCCTGCCCGCACAGACAGCCCCACAGCCACGGACGAGCCGGACGGCCCCCCGCCATCCTGGTGAGGCCTGCCGGGTGGGTGACGCCTGGCTGCGCGTTCACGCTGTCCTCCTG
This sequence comes from Propionibacteriaceae bacterium, assembly GCA_027353565.1. Taxonomy (GTDB): domain Bacteria; phylum Actinomycetota; class Actinomycetes; order Propionibacteriales; family Propionibacteriaceae; genus Fen-668. The sequence goes on along the minus strand of DAIEHO010000319.1, from coordinate 614 downwards.
ACCAGGCGCCAGGTCCCGTCTCCAAGGGCCTCGACCTGTCCTCGCGCAGCCAACGCCCCCAGAACAGCCAGGCAGTCGCCGACCCCCAGCCCCACCAGTATCGCCAGCTCGTCGACGGAGATGGGGCGTCGGGCAGGGAGCGCCTCACGAACCGCGAGCTCGCAGGGGTCAAGGTCGTCGGTCGGCCGAGACTCGGGGTCGACCAGCGGAGTTTGAAGGACTCCGAGCGGCCCCAGCTCCACGAGGACATCGCGCGCGTTCGTCACGAGGGCCGCCTGAGCGTCACGGACGAGACGGTGCGGTGTCACGGACAGTGCCGACGTCACCGGTCCCGGCACGGCCAGAACCGGCCGCCCGAGAGCCTGCGCCCAGCCCACCGTGTTCTTCGCCCCGCTGCGCGCGGCCGCCTCGACGATGATCGTGGCCGCCGATAGCGCGGCGATGAGCCGGTTGCGGGTGAGGAAGCGGAACTTGCTCGGTGTCGCCCCGGGCGGATACTCGCTGACGAGAAGCTGATCCATCCGGATCCGGCGCAGCAACGAGTCGTTGCACCTCGGGTACAGCTGGTCCAGACCGCACGCCATCACCGCGACCGTGGCACCATCGGAGGCCAG
>DAIEHO010000293.1 GCA_027353565.1 Propionibacteriaceae bacterium | reverse complement strand
CATCTGGGTGGCGTCGGAGCCGGCGCTCATCAGTTGGAGCCCGTTGTTGAGCACGGCCATGACAAGGCCACCGACCACGGACCCCACCACGGTCCCGACACCGCCGGAGACCGCGGCGCCGCCGATGAACACGGCCGCGATCGCGTCGAGCTCCCAGCCGACACCGTCGAACGGGCCGGAGGCGGTCGAGCGGCCGACGAACATCATCCCGGCGAACGCGGCAAGCATCGACATGTTCATCATGACGAGGAAGTAGGTCCGCTTGGTGTTGACGCCGGACAGCTCTGCCGCGAGCCGGTTTCCGCCGACGGCGTAGATGTGGCGGCCGAAGACGGTACGGCTCGTGAGGTAGCTGTACAGGATCACGAGCGCGACGAGGATCAGGCCCGGTACGGGGAAGGACGATCCCGGTCGGCCGGTCCCGTACATCCAGGTCAGGTAGCCGATGACAAGCGTGACGAGGAGCAGGCGGGTGACCGTGACCGACATCGCGGGGACCTCGGCGCCGATCTTCGCGAGCGCCCGCCGCTGGCTGAGCTGCATCCACACCAGGACGGCGACGGCGACCACGCCAAGGAGCAGCGTCGAGTTGTTCATGTCGGTGTTCGGCCCCCACTCGGGCAGGTAGCCCGCGCCGAGGTACTGGAACGCCTTGGGCACCGGCACGGTCAGCGACTTGCCGACCCACTGGTTGGCGCCGCGGAAGAACATGTAACCGGCGAGGGTCACGATGAACCCGGGGATGCCCATGTAGGCGACCCAGAAGCCCTGCCAGGCGCCACAGACGGCGCCGAGCGCGAGGCCGAGCAGGAACGCCAGGTACCAGGGGATGCCCCAGTCACGCATGGCGATCGCGACGACGCTCCCGACGAAGGCGGCGACCGATCCGACGGAGAGGTCGATGTGGCCGATGATGATGACCATGACCATGCCGATGGCCAGTACGAGGATGTAGCTGTTGCCGTTGAGCAGGTTCATGAGGTTGGTCGGGGTGATGACCAGGCCGCCGGTGAGCCCGTGGAAGAGCAGGGCCAGGGCGACCAGGACGAACAGCATGCCGAACTGGCGAAGGCTGCCGCCGAAGAGTTCCTTGAGAGCGTTCATCGTCAACTTTCTCGCGTCACGCCGCGGTGGTCGTGTTGGTGGGGACAAGGGTCATGAGGCGCATCAGGCCCTCCTGCGTGGCATCCTTCGCGTCGACGCACCCGGTGATGATGCCGGCGCTGACGGTGTAGATGCGGTCGCACGTACCGAGGAGCTCGGGGAGCTCGGACGAGATCATCATGATGGCCTTGCCCTCGTCGGCGAGGGCGTTCATGATCCCGTACATCTCGTACTTGGCGCCGACGTCGATGCCGCGCGTGGGCTCGTCGAGGATCAGCAGGTCGGGCTGGGTGAACAGCCACTTCGCCACGACGACCTTCTGCTGGTTGCCCCCGGAGAGCGTCACGACGCCGTCGTTGACGCTGGGCGTCTTGATCCGCAGGTCGCGACGGTAGCTCTCGGCCGCGACGTGCTCCGCGTTCCGGTCGACGACGCCACGGGGCGAGATGCGCGCCAGGTCCGCCGACACGATCGTCGTCCGGATGGCGTCGAGGAGGTTCAGGCCGAGCACCTTGCGGTCCTCGGTGACGTAGGCGAGGCCGAGCTCGATGGCCTGCTCGACGGTCTTCGGCGCCACCTCCTTGCCGTGCAGAAGCATCGTGCCCTTCACGTACCGGCCGTACGAGCGACCGAACAGGGAACGGGCGAGCTCCGTACGGCCGGCGCCCATGAGGCCGGCGAACCCGACGATCTCGCCTCGACGGATCTGGAACGTCGAGCCCTTGCAGACGAGGCGCTCGGACACCTCCGGGTGCCGGATCGTCCAGTCCTTGACATCGAGGAGGACCTCGCCGGGGTGCGAGGTGTGCTCCGGGTAGCGTGAGGTCAGCTCACGGCCGACCATGCCCCGGATGAGCCGGTCCTCGTCGACGCGCTCACCCTCGGGCACATTGATGGTCTCGACGCTGTGGCCGTCACGGATGATCGTGATCGAGTCGGCGATGGCGGCGATCTCGTTCAGCTTGTGGCTGATCATGATGCACGTCATGCCGTGGCTCTTGAACTCGCGGATCAGGTCGAGCAGGTGGGAGGAGTCGGTCTCGTTCAGCGCCGCGGTCGGCTCGTCGAGGATGAGGAGCCGTACGTTCTTGCTGATCGCCTTGGCGATCTCCACGAGCTGCTGCTTGCCGACACCGAGGGTCTTGATCTTGCTGTCGGGATCGTCGTGCAGCCCGACGCGTTCCATCAGCTCCGACGCGCGCTTGCGAGCCGTCAGCCAGTCGATGCCACCACGCCCGCGCACCTCGTTGCCGAGGAAGATGTTCTCGGTGATCGACAGCTCGGGGATGAGCGCCAGCTCCTGATGGATGATGACGATGCCCGCGCCCTCGCTGTCACGGGTGTTCGAGAACTTCGCGGGCTGGCCCTCGTACAGGATCTCGCCTCGGTACGAGCCGTGCGGATGGACTCCCGACAGCACCTTCATGAGGGTCGACTTGCCCGCACCGTTCTCGCCGCAGATCGCGTGGATCTCGCCGCGCCGCACGCTGAGGCTCACGCCGTCGAGCGCTCGTACGCCGGGGAACTCCTTGACGATGTCCTTCATCTCGAGGATGTCGTCTGCTAGGTCGAGCACCTGGGCCCCTCTCTGCTGTCCGCTCGATGGCTTCGAGCCACCCCGTCGTGGCACCGGGGAGTGCCGGAGACCTTGCTCGGACACGTCACTCCGCCTGCCGTCAATGGACACTAGGGCGACGTTTTCAACCTGTCAACGACCATAGATGACAGGTTGATCACGATCTTATGACCAGTAATTGGACGATAACCATTGACATATCGCCCGTATGCCCGCAATGGTGCATCAATGATCGTTCAATCGTCTGCGCATGGTCCGCTCTCTCCCCGGGACCGTACCCGCGAGGACGTGTACGCCATCATCCGAAGCTCCACCGGGGTGAGCCGGTCAGCGCTCGCCCGTGCCACAGGCCTGTCGTCGAGCACGGTGGGACATGCCGTCGCACGGCTGCTGGCCGAGGGCAGGATCGTCGAGGGGACGCTCTCCGCGATGGGGCCGGGCACCGGGAGCGGGCGCCGAGCCGCCCTCCTCACCGCGGTCCCGAGCACCGCCCACGTCGCCGCCATCGACTTCGGCCACCAGCACTTCCAGGTCGCGATCGGCGACGAGGTCGGGCACATCGTCGACGAGCTGTACGTGGCTCAGGACGTCGACGGCTCACCTGCGGCTGGTCTCGACGCCGCCTGCGCGGGGATCGAGCAGCTCTGTCGACGCCATGGGATCTCAACCCTGGCGGGAGTCGCCGTCGGTGTTCCCGGGACCGTCGAACATGCCACCGGGATCATCCGCATGACGACGATCCTGTCGAACTGGTCCGGGATGAGCCCGGCCCTCGAGGTGGAGCACAGACTGGGCGTGCGGGCCGTCGTCGACAACGACGCGAACCTCGGCGCCCTGGGGGAGCGGCACCAGGGAGCGGGCCGCCAGCACGACGACTACCTCTACGTGAAGGCTTCCCACGGGATCGGCGCCGCCATGGTCCTGGACGGTCGGCCGTACCGCGGGGGCACCGGTTTCGCCGGGGCGATCGGCCATGCCCACATCGAGGGCCGGCCCGAGCTGTGCCGGTGCGGCTCGCGCGGGTGCCTCGAGGCCGTCGTGTCCG
>DAIEHO010000285.1 GCA_027353565.1 Propionibacteriaceae bacterium | reverse complement strand
CCCGATCCTCACGCGGATCGAGGTCTCGACGGGACACGGCGCCGGCAAGCCGGCCCAGGTGCAGGCCGCCGAGTGGGCCGATCTCCTCGCCTTCGCCGCGCACCACACCGGGCTGGTGCCGCGGCCGGTTCGTTGACGTCCTGTTCGGCGCGCTCGGGACCACCCCGGACGCCTGCGGCTGTGCGTGCCGCAGGAGGACGGGTTCGTGTCGGGCTCAGGCGATGCGGTCGATCACGCGGGTCGTGGGGACCGGGACCGGCTCCATTCCGTACACGACGGAACCCTCCAGCGCCTCCAAGGCCCTGGTCATCTTGGCCTGGTCGGTCGTGTGGAGCGTGAGTACGGGCTCGCCGGCGGTCACCCGGTCGCCCGGTTTGCGGTGGATCTCGACGCCGGCTGCGAGGTCGACGGGGTCCTCCTTGCGGGCACGACCTGCGCCGAGCCGCCAGGCGGCCACAGCGATCGGCCGTGCCGGCATGCCGACCACGTACCCGTCCTGGGGCGCCACGACCACCTCGGTCTGACGGGCGACGGGCAGGAGTGCGTCCGGATCTCCGCCCTGGGCGGCGACCATGCGCCGCCAGACGTCCATGGCCCGGCCGTCCGTGAGGGCCTCGGCAGGGTCGACGTCCCCACGACCCGCGAGGGAGAGCATCTCGCGCGCCAGTGCGACGGTGAGCTCGACCACGTCGGCTGGTCCGCCGCCCGCGAGGACCTCGACCGCCTCCCGTACCTCAAGGGCGTTCCCGACCGTGAGGCCCAGCGGTGTCTCCATGTCGGTGAGCAGCGCCACCGTCGCGAGGCCGGCGTCGTTGCCGAGGTCGACCATGGTCCGCGCCAGAGCCCGGGCGTCGGACTCGGCCTCCATGAACGCGCCCGACCCGGTCTTCACGTCGAGCACCAGCGCGCCGGAGCCCTCGGCGATCTTCTTGCTCATGATGGAGCTCGCGATGAGCGGGATGGACTCGACCGTCGAGGTGATGTCGCGCAGCGCGTACAGCTTCTTGTCGGCGGGCGCGAGCCCGGCGCCGGCCGCGCAGATGACGCCGCCGACGTCGCGCAGCTGCGCCAGCATCTCCTCCGGGCTGACGTCCGCGCGCCAGCCCGGGATCGACTCGAGCTTGTCGAGGGTGCCGCCGGTATGGCCGAGCCCTCGCCCGGACAGCTGGGGGACCCGGACGCCGTACGCGGCGACCAGGGGTACGAGGGGGAGCGTGATCTTGTCGCCGACGCCCCCCGTGGAGTGCTTGTCCGCGGTCGCGCCCAGGTGCGTGAAGTCCATCCGCTCGCCGCTCGCGATCATGGCGGCGGTCCAGCGGGCGATCTCCGTACGGGTCATGCCTCGCAGGAAGATCGCCATCGCCAGCGCGGCCATCTGCTCGTCGGCGACGGCCCCCCGCGTGTACGCGTCGATGACCCAGTCGATCTGCGCGTCGCTCAGCGCGCCACCGTCGCGCTTCGTACGGATGACGTCGACGGCATCCATCAGCTCACTCATGGTCCGCACACTAACGCTGGCGTTGCCCGCGGGTGACTGCAGCTCGCCTCGAAGTCGGCTCGCCTGGTCCAGCCTCGCGTTGCGACGTCGAGACGAGTCGCGTCACACGTCGACGTCAGAGGCTCCGGCGGCGTCGTCAGGGACGCCGTCGTGCCAGAAGTGCATGGTCTGGAGGATCCAGAACGCGATGAAGAGCGCGAGGAGCGCCGACTCGGCGACGAAGAACCACTGTGGGAACGGGTCGGGGAACCAGCTGAGCAGTATGCCGATGTCGTACACAGCCGTCAGGACGATCGTGACGATCATGGCCCAACTGATGACCTGGTACCCGCGGTGGTACGCCTGCGGCGTGAACCCCAGCAGGGTCGGCCCCTCGGGTGGGTCCTGCGCGTTGATCCTCGCCACCCACGCCAGCAGCAGGAAGAAGACGAACGCAGCCAGGTTGTGGCCGTGGACGAAGACCAGCTCGCGGGCGAACAGCCACAGGACGGCCGACACGAGCCACAGGGCGGCCGGCAGGATCATCCGGCGCAGCTGGACGGATCCGGCACCGTGCGTACGGAGAACGTAGACCAGCGCACCCACCAGAACCAGCAACCCCAGCACGAGCAGCGAGCTCACGTTGTTCTCGACATCGACCAGGGTCGCGGTCGGTATGCACGTCGAGACCCCGACCCGGCAGGCGCCGGGCGCGGACGGGCCCACTGTCGTGGGGAGCATGCCGATCGTCGGCGCGAGCATGCCGGCCAGGTTGAGGGCAGTGTCCTCGTACTTCTCGCGGCCCATGATCGCGATCAGCGCCACGCCGGTCGCGACGAGGACACCGACGAACACGTTGCGCACGGGGGAGTAGTAGGACGCGCTGATCGACGTCAGCTCCAGCCCCTTCGTACGGACGATCTCGAGCACGAGCGACGCCGTGAGGAAGACCGCCACCGCGACCACGCCCATGCGCAGCGCCCGGTACGTCAGGATCGCCGACTGGCCTCGACTGGGCATCTCGACTCCTCAGGGGTCGTCGGCGTGGCCGACAAGGTCGCGCTCGATACCGCCGCACTGTACGAGATGGGACACCGCCCTGGTGATACCCCGGGCACGGCGCTCAGGACTAATGTGTCTCGGCGGGACTGTGAGCGGGGGGACACCTGATGAGCGAGTCGCTGAACGCGGATCCGATCGACCGCAACCGGTTCCCCGTCGACGAGTGGGCCCTGCGGGAGCTTCGCTACAGCAGCCACGACCTCGGAGTCACCGAGACGCTGTTCGCGGTCGGCAACGGCTACCTCGGACTGCGCGGCAACGTCGAGGAGGGCCGTGACGCGTACGCACACGGCACGTTCATCAACGGCTTCCACGAGGTCTGGCCGATCCACCATGCTGAGGACGCGTACGGCTTCGCGACCGTCGGGCAGACGATCGTCAACGCCCCCGACGCCAAGACGATGCGGCTGTACGTGGACGACGAGCCGTTGCTGCTCAGCGTCGCCGAGCTCGAGCGGTACGAACGCACCCTGTCCTTCCGCGACGGGGTGCTGACGCGGGAGATCATCTGGCGCACACCGGCCGGCAAGCGGGTCCAGCTCCGGTCCCGCCGCATGGTCTCCTTCACCGAGCGCCACCTGGCGGTCATGGACTACGAGATCACCATGCTCGACCAGGCCGCCCCCGTGACGGTGAGCTGCGAGATCCTCAACCGGCAGGACGGCGAGGACGAGTTCCACGTGGCCTCGCTGGCCATGGGGACAGGCTGGGACCCGCGCCGTGCGGCCAACCTGGCCGGACGGGTTCTACAGCCGCGCTCCAAGTGGGACGGCGGGGGCCGGGCTGTGCTCGCGTACTCGGTGACGGCGTCGGGGATGACACTTGCCGTCGCCGCGGACCACTCGATCGAGACGACCGACTGGTACGAGGAGCGGACCCAGATCGAGGACGACATCGCCAAGCACGTGTTCCGCTTCAACGCCACCCCCGGGGTGACCACGCGGATCACGAAGGTCGTCAGCTACCACACCTCCCGCGGCGTCCCGACGCGTGAGCTGGTCGACCGGTGCCGGCGCACGCTCGACCGGGTGAAGGAGGTCGGAACCGAGGCGGCGTTCGTCGCGCAGCGGGCCTGGCTCGACGCGTTCTGGGAGCGCAGCGACGTCGAGATCGGCGGCCAGCCGGAGCTCCAGCAGGCCGTTCGGTGGAACCTCTTCCAGGTGATCCAGTCCGCGGCACGGGCGGAGGGGGCGGGCATCCCCGCCAAGGGCGTGACCGGGTCGGGCTATGACGGGCACTACTTCTGGGACACGGAGATCTACGTGCTCCCGTTCCTCACGTACACATCCCCCCAGTACGCGCGCAACGCGCTCCGCTTCCGGTACAGCATGCTCGACGCGGCGAGGCGGCGCGCTGCGGAGGTCAACCAGCAGGGTGCGCTGTTCCCGTGGCGCACGATCAACGGCGAGGAGGCATCCGCGTACTACGCGGCCGGGACGGCGCAGTACCACATCGACGCCGACGTGGCCCACGCCTTGTCGCAGTACGTGGCCGCGACGGGCGACGTGGACTTCCTGGCGCGTGAGGCGATCGACATCCTCGTCGAGACGGCGCGGCTCTGGGCCGACCTGGGGTTCTGGCGGAAGTTCGACGGGCACTCCATGTTCCACATCCACGGCGTCACCGGCCCCGACGAGTACACGACGGTCGTCAACGACAACCTCTTCACCAACGTCATGGCGCGGGCCAACCTCCGCTCCGCGGTACGCCAGCTGCGCGACCTCCAGGGACGGGACACGGTGGCGTACGACGACGCGCTGCGGCGGCTGTCGTTGACCGAGGAGGAGATCGAGGAGTTCTCACGCGTGGCCGAGGCCATGCACATCCCGTACGACGAGGCCTTCGGCATCCATCCGCAGGACGATGCCTTCCTCGAGAAGGAGGTGTGGGACCTCGCCCACACGCCCAGTGAGATGCGTCCGCTGCTCCTGCACTACCACCCACTTGTGATCTATCGCCATCAGGTGCTGAAGCAGGCCGACGTCGTGCTCGCGCTGTACCTGCAGGGCGACGAGTTCACGCCCGAGCAGAAGCGTGCCGACTTCGAGTACTACGACCCGCTGACCACGGGCGACTCCACGCTGTCCTCGGTGGTCCAGGCCATCATCGCGGCGGAGGTCGGCTATGGAGACCTGGCGGTGAGCTACTTCAAGCAAGCGGTGTACGTCGACCTGGGCGACCTCCACCACAACGCGGACGCCGGCGTCCACGTCGCATCCGTCGGCGGCGTCTGGAGCGCTCTGGTGGGCGGATTCGGCGGGATGCGCGACTACCTGGGGAGATGGTCCTTCGACCCGCGGCTGCCCCAGGACTGGGAGTTCCTCAGCTTCCCGGTGACGCTCCGCGGGACCCGGCTCCGGGTGCGCATCGAGGAGGGCACGATCTGCCTCGCCATCGAGACGCCGGACGCCGGACCCGTTGAGGTGGTCGTCCAGGGCACACCGGTGACGGTGTCGGCGGACGCACCCACCGTCCTTCCGCTCTCCCCGGCGATCGTGCTCGCGGGAAGGCCGTCGGTGCGCAACATCGAGGGCTCGGTCCGCGAGGACGGCTCGGTGATCCGCGCCATCGTCCCCGCGAACCCCTTGGCCGACGAGGCGACCGAGACGATCGCAGAGCCCACGGGAGGTCGGTCGGAGAACCCGGCCTGAGGCTTCGTGCGCCGGCGCGGTCGGTCGGACCCACCACGTGAACGTCATCAGAACAAACAGAATGATTGTTCCGTTGTGGGCCACCCAGGGCTATGCTCGGCGAGATGGCCCGCTCACTGATCACCGATGCGTCGATCATGGAGCACGTCCGCAGGCTGGAGGACGAGCATCCGCCCATCCGCCTCGACTCGGTCGACCGGACGATCGTCAACCCCCTCGTCGTGCGTG
>DAIEHO010000273.1 GCA_027353565.1 Propionibacteriaceae bacterium | reverse complement strand
ACCTCGGCGGGCACGGTGATCCGGGCGGACGTCTCGTAGTCGAAGCTGGAGAAGACGACGGTGCGTCCCTCGGCCTTGACCAGCAGGCCGGCCAGGATCGGGACGCTCGGGCGCGTCGGCAGACTCCTTGCAGCCCACTGCACGGCCTCGGCCAGAACGTCCTTGTCGAGTCGGATCTTCACCGGTTCCCCTCTCGTTGCCTGCGCATCTTATCGTGGCGAGAGCTGCCGGTGTGGGCCATGGTCGGGACGTCCCCTGCCCGAGGATTTCCACGGAGGTTGTCCCCAACCTTGGTGTTCGCAGACTTCAAGTCTTTTGCTTATAGAGAGATAACTACACGTAGTAGTAGGTCCTGTGGACGCTGTGGAGTACCGGCGTCGGCCCAGGTGACACCTGAATCCCAAACGTGTCGTTCCTGTGGACCGCGACAGAGTTACACGGGGAGGATCTGGGGATGCATAGATGAACGGACGGCGACCCCACGACAACTACTCACTGGGACACATCTTGTCCACACCCTGCTGTGGACAGTGTGGATAGTTCGATGTCGACCGAAATGCTTGAGACCGGTGTTCGGCGGGGTCGTGAAACGGCACGACGACCGGTCCGTACGGTCATCGCACGACCTCGTACGTGAGTCCGACCATGCCGCTCGGGTAGACGCGGCTGTCGACCAGGGCGAGCCGGGTCTGGGGAGCGTGCGGAGCCAACAACGGAGTTCCGCTGCCGAGAAGGACGGGCACGATCGTCACCTCGACACGGTCGACCTGACCGCCGGCCAGCAGCGTGCGGAACAGCTCGCCCCCGCCGAACAGCCAGATCTCCCCCCTGCCCGGCTCCTCACGCAGAGCCCGTACCCGCTCGACAGCGTGGTCTCGGACGAGGGTGACGTCAGGGTGTGCCTCGGCGCTGAGTGTGCTGGAGAAGACGAACACACGCGTGCCCGGTGACCATGCCGGCTCGCCTCCCATGGCCTTGGCGACCTCGTACGACTTGCGGCCGAGCAGCACGGTGTCAATGCGGGCGAAGATGCCGGCGAAGTCGACGGACGGGTCGTCGGGGATCCAGTCGAAGCTGCCGTTCGGACCCGCCACGTACCCGTCGAGGCTGGCCGCGACGTTGTACCTCACCAGACGCATGTCGACCTCCTGACTCGATCACCCGTCCGAGCCGAGGTGTCTCAGCGGCGTTGGGCGGACTGCTTGATGCGGTTCGTGAGCTCCGTGACCTTCGTGTAGACGTCGCGGTCGCGGCTCATCAGGTCCTTGATCTTGCGGTTGGCGTGCATCACGGTCGTGTGGTCGCGGCCGCCGAACTGCTGCCCGATCTTGGGCAGGCTGGCGTCGGTGAGGTCACGGCACAGGTACATGGCCATCTGCCGAGCAGTGGCGACGCTCTGCGCACGACCAGGACCGGTGAGCTCGTCGAGGGACAGGTCGAAGTACGACGCGGTCTCGGTCATGATCATCGCGATCGTGATCGGGTGCTCGTCCCCCTCGGGGATGAGGTCCTTGAGCACCGCCGCGGCCAGGTCGAGGTCGACGTTCTGCTTGTTCAACGACGCGTACGCGGTGACGCGGATCAGCGCACCCTCGAGCTCGCGGATGTTGCTCTGGATCTTGGTCGCGATGAACTCGAGCACCTCGGGCGGCACGGTCAGCCCCTCATGGAGCGCCTTCTTGAGCAGGATCGCGATGCGCGTCTCCGGGTCGGGGGGCTGCACGTCGGTGATCAGGCCCCACTCGAACCGGCTGCGGAGCCGTGGCTCGAGGGCCTCCAGCAGCTTCGGAGGACGGTCGGAGGTCATCACGATCTGCTTGCTGGCGTTGTGGAGCGTGTTGAACGTGTGGAAGAACTCCTCCTGCGTACCGATCTTCCTCTCGAGGAACTGGATGTCGTCGATCAGCAGGACGTCGACATCGCGGTAGGCGCGCCGGAACTGGGCCTGGCGGTTGTCGGAGATCGCGTTGATGAACTCGTTGGTCATCTCCTCGGTCGAGACGTACTTGACGCGCAGGTGCTGGTGGTACGTCTGCACGTAGTGGCCGAGCGCGTGCAGCAGGTGGGTCTTGCCGAGTCCGGACGCTCCGTAGATGAGCAGGGGGTTGTACGACTTGCCTGGTGCCTCGGCCACCGCGACGGCCGCGGCGTGCGCGAACCGGTTGGAGGGGCCGATGACGAAGGTCTCGAGCGTGTACTTGGGGTTGAGCCGGGCATGGTCGTGCTTGGCCCTCGGGGACGGGCTCGGCTCGAGGTCCTCGAAGTCGTCGCCGGCGTCGTAGCCCTCGACGCGCGAGTCGCCGGAGTGGAGGGACTGGTCGATCGTCACACCGATGTGGGCCGGCTCGCCGAGGGCGTCACTGAGCGCAGCCTCGATGCGGCCCCGCAGACGGTTCTCCAGCCGGTCACGGGTGAACTCGTTGGGTGCCGCGATCATGAGGGTCGACTCATGCATGGTCAGTGGGACGCAGCTCGACACGATGGCGCGACTGGGTCCGTCGAGCTCTGAGATGACATGTGTCCACAACCTGGAGACGTCCCTATCGAGGCCGATGGAAGGACCGTCTGTCATGTCCCTCCCTAGCCAGAGCACGATTTAGCGCATCATCCCGTTGCTCGCGGGGACACTCAGAACCTAGTTGTCCACAAGACATTACTCTGCTTGTGGACGGGTGTGACTGCGTCGGGGGTCCGTCGGATGCGAGATCGTGGAGAAACCTAACGGCCGCGTCACGGGTCGCGCAACCTCATCCACCGTTTATCCGGACGCCATCGGCGTGTCGCCTGGAGTTCGTCTAGCGTTGGTACTAGTGGCCGGGCATTGCGACTCCTTCTCGGGTGTCCACCTGCTGGTCACGGGGACCACGGGACGGCTGTGGAGAAGCCGTCTCCAGGTCCGATCTGGACGCGGTTTGCTCGCTGATGGGCTGCCGCGTAAAGTAGACGGGTCGCTGACATAAGCGGCCGTTCCCGTGCGCCTCAGGGCGTGCGACGACACAGAGCACCGGGAGAGTCCCATGAGCAAGCGCACGTTCCAGCCGAGCCTCCGGCGCCGCAGCCGCACGCACGGCTTCCGTACCCGCATGCGGACCCGCGCCGGTCGCGCCATCCTGTCCGCGCGTCGCCGTAAGGGCCGCGCCGAGCTGTCGGCCTGACCCACACATGCTGCCGGCACCTGCTCGGCTTCGATCGTCCGACGACTTCAGGACGACGGTACGGCGTGGCCGCCGCGTCGGCCGCCCGACACTGGTCCTGCACGTCGTGGCCCGTCCGGACGCGATCTGCCGGGCGGGTTTCGTCGTCTCCAAGGCCGTCGGTGGTGCGGTGACGAGGAACCGGGTCAAGCGTCGTCTGCGTCACATGGTCGCGGCTCGGCTCGCGGACCAGACCACGGGCGTCGACGTCGTCGTACGGGCACTGCCCGCCGCCGCGACCGAACCTGACCGCCTCGCCCGCGACTTCGCCGCGGCCTGGCAGGTGGCGGTCGCATGAAGTACGTGCTGATCGCGTTCGTGAAGCTCTGGCGCCGGCTGATCTCGCCGCTGTACGGCGACGTCTGCAAGTTCCACCCCACCTGCTCCGCGTACGGGCTGCGGGCGCTCGAGGTCCATGGCGCTGTCCGCGGGAGCTGGTTGACGATCCGGAGGATCGGACGCTGCCACCCGTGGTCGATGGGTGGCGTCGACTACGTCCCGGGCACTCCCGAGGCCGAGCTCTGGCTCGCACATGAGGCCGACACACACTCTCCGAAGGGGCCTGTCGGCTCCGAAGCGTCAGGGGTTAAGCAATGACCGCACTGTTCGTCCCGCTCCTTGTCCCGCTCGCCTTCTGGGACTTCCTCAACGCGATCATGACCCCGCTGTACGCGGCGGTGTCCGCCATCCTCGTCGGCGCCCACTGGCTGTGGGCCCCGGTGTTCGGGAGCGAGTCGGGCGTTACCTGGGTCATGAGCATCGTCAGCCTGACCGTCGTCATCCGCACGCTGCTCATCCCGCTGTTCGTCAAGCAGATCAACTCCGCGCGGAACATGCAGCTCGTCCAGCCGAAGCTGAAGGCGCTGCAGGACAAGTACGGCGCGGACCGGGAGAAGCTCGGCCAGGAGACGATGAAGCTGTACCAGGAGGAGGGCGTGAACCCCGCCGCCTCGTGTCTACCGCTGCTGCTGCAGATGCCGATCTTCATCGCGCTGTTCAACGTGCTCAACGGAGTCTCGCGGGGTACACCCGTCGGCTACTTCTTCGAGCAGAACCACTCCCTGGTCACCTCTCTCCAGAACTCCAACGTGTTCGGCGCCGGGCTCGCGGGCAAGTTCTTCCCCATCAGCCCCTTCGGCTCGACCCAGATCACAGCCCTCGTCCTCATGCTGGCCATGACGGGCGTGCTGTTCATGACGCAGCTGCAGCTCATGAGCAAGAACATGCCGCCCGAGGCGATGACCGGGCAGTTCGCACAGACGCAGAAGATGATGCTGTACCTCTTCCCCGTCATGTACCTGATCGGTGGCGTCTCCATCCCGATCGGCGTCCTCGTGTACTGGCTGACGTCGAACCTGTGGACCCTGGGTCAGCAGTACCTGCTGATCCACAACAACCCGACGCCGAACACTCCCGCGTACGTCGAGTGGGAGGAGCGGATGATCCGCAAGGGCAGGGATCCGAAGATGATCCAGGCCGAACGGATCGCCAAGCGCCAGAAGCGTCCCGTGACAACGACGGTTCCTGCCGCGGTGGCGACGAGCGACGACGAGTCGAGCAGCGGTACGCCGACCGGGGGGAAGCCGGGCGTGCAGCGTCAGCAGGTGCAGCGCCAGCAGATCGCCAGGCAGCAGCCCCGCTCCG
>DAIEHO010000266.1 GCA_027353565.1 Propionibacteriaceae bacterium | reverse complement strand
AGGAGCGTACGAAGGCGCTGATCGGTCAGTACTCGGCCCTTGCTCCCCGTCAGACCCCGGACCATTTCGTGAACGGCGAGCTGACCATCGGCGAGAACATCGGCGACCTGGGCGGCCTCGGCATCGCGATCAAGGCCTGGCGCCTGGCAGGCGGCGAGGGCGATGCACCGATCGACGGTCTCACCGGGATCCAGCGGCTGTTCCTCAACTGGGCCACGGTCTGGCAGACGAAGTCGCGCGACGAGCTCGTCCTGCAGCGCCTGGCCACCGACCCGCACTCCCCCGCCGAGTTCCGCTGCAACCAGATCGTCCGCAACATCGGCGACTTCTACACCGCCTTCGGCGTCAGCGAGTCCGACGCCCTCTGGCTCGCCCCCGAGGAACGCGTCACCATCTGGTGACCCACGTGAGCGGGGACCTGTCGGGAGCGCTGCCGCGAGCTTCGTCGGCCGGGGTGACGCGGGTCACTCCGGCCAGAGGCCCGAGCAGTTCCTCCTGTGGGAGCCCATGAGGTGCGTGTCGACGATGCCGATTGCGCTCATCAGCGCGTACATGGTGGTCGGCCCGACGAACCGGAGGCCTTCCCGCTTGAGGCGCTTCGCGAGCGCCACGGACTCGGGTGACACGGACGGCACCTCGGCCCACGACATCGGCGTGGGCGTCACCGAGGGCTTGAACGACCAGACCAGCTCGACGAGACCGCCGGACTCCCGCAGCGCGACCGTCGCACGGGCGTTGGCGATGGTGGCGTCGACCTTGAGCCGGTTCCGTACGATGCCGGCATCCGCCATCAGCCGGGCGACATCGTCCTCGTCGAAGGCGGCCACCGCCTCGGGGTCGAACCCGGCGAACGCCTGCCGGAACGCCGGTCGCTTCCGCAGGATCGTCAACCAGGACAAGCCCGACTGGAACGCCTCGAGGCTGAGCCGCTCGAAGACACCGCGTTCGTCTCGTACGGGCATGCCCCACTCGGTGTCGTAGTAGTCGCGCAGCAGCGGGTCTGACGAGCCCCACGTGCGGGCCAGGCCGTCCGGACCGATCTGCAGCTCGGGTGAGACCGTCATCGCCTCAGGCGGATCTCGTGACGACCGAGTCGCACAGCGCGTCGAGACCCCGCTTGGCGGGTCCCTCGGGAAGCCCGACGAGATAGCCCCGTGCCGCCTCGGCTCGCCTGGCGATCTCGGCGCGCGTCTCGGCTATCACCCGGTGCGACCGCAGCATGGGCAACGCCCGAGCCACCTCGGCCTCGCTCAGCGAACGGGAGACGAGGTCCTTGAGCTCGGCGTCGGCCGGGTCGCTGGAGGCCGCCAGCGTCAGCGTCGCCAACGTCTGCACGCCCTCGCGCAGGTCGGTCCCCGGGGTCTTGCCGGTGGTGTCGCTCGTGATGTCGATGAGGTCGTCGGAGAGCTGGAACACCACGCCGATCTCCTCGCCGAAGCGTGTGAGCGCGTCGAGCTCGTCCTCGCCGAGGCCCGCCACCATGCCGCCGAACCGTGCGGACGTCGCGATCAGCGATCCGGTCTTGTCGGCGACGACAGCGAGGTGATGCTCGACGGGCGCGGCCCCGCGTGGTCCGAGCAGCTCGGCGATCTGGCCCTGTACGAGCCTGGCGAACGTGTCGGCCTGTACGGAGACGTAGTCCGTCCCCAGCGTCGCCACGACGCTCGAGGCCCGGGAGAACAGGAAGTCGCCGACCATGATCGCCACCGAGTTGTCGTACACGGCGTTGGCGCTGGGGGCGCTGCGGCGCAGCTCTGCCGAGTCCATGACGTCGTCGTGGTAGAGCGACGCCACGTGGGTCAGCTCGACGACCAGCGCCGCCTTGACGATCGTGTCGTCGTCGATCTCGCGGCCGAGGTCACGCCCGATGGCCGCCGCGAGTGCGACGAGCATGGGACGGAACCGCTTGCCGCCCGCGCGCGTGATGTGTCGGGCGACCTCGGTGACGAACTCGGTGCGGGCGCTGGCCGCGACGAGCAGCCTGTCCTCGACCGTCGTGAGCAGGTCCTTGACCCACTCCGACAGCACCTCGTCCGCCGCATCCGGATCCACCGTCACCTCAGCAGCTGCGAGGCTGATGTCGCCAGGTCCACTGCCCATCCCGGCAGGATACCGAGAAGAACCGACATCACGGCCCCGACGGCGATGACGATCGTCGTACCGAGACCGGGCAGGGCCACGTGAACGTCACCGATCTCAGGATCCGGCTCCGTGAAGAACATGGCGACGACGACCCGCAGGTAGAAGTACACGGCCACAAGGCTCATGATCACGGCCACGAGCACCAGCCACCAGTAGCCCCCACGCCAGGCGGCGCTGAAGACGGCCCACTTGCCGATGAAGCCGGCTGTCGGCGGGATGCCCGCGAAGCTCAGCATGAACAGCGTCATGGCCACGCCGATCCACGGGTGCTTCTTGCCGAGGCCGTTCCACGCGGCGAGGTCGTTCCGCTCCCCGGCAGCGCCACGGACCATCATGACGATGCCGAAGGCGCCCAGCGTCGCGAAGCCGTACGCCGCCATGTACACGGCGATCGCGGCCGTGCTGCCGACCTGGCCGGCCGGAAGACCGGTGGTGGCTGTCGCAGCGCCGACGACGGCCGTCAGCAGGAAGCCGGCATGGGTGACCGACGAGTACGCGAGGAGACGCTTGATGTCCTTGGCGACGATCGCGAGGACCGCGCCGACGAGCATCGTGAGGATCGAGATGCCCGCGACGACCGGCTGCCACTCCCAGCGGCTGCCCCCGAGCGCGACGAAGAGCAGACGAAGGATGGCGCCGATCGCGGCCAGCTTCGTGCAGACCGCCATGAACGCGGTGACAGGCGTCGGAGCTCCCTGGTACACGTCAGGCGTCCACGAGTGGAACGGCACGGCGCCGAGCTTGAACAGCAGCCCGACCAGGAGCATGAGCATGCCGGTGACGAGCAGCGTGTCGTGCTCGCTCGGCGCGGCGATGGCAGCGTCGATGGCGCTGAACGTGAACGACCCCGAGTAGCCGTACAGCAGAGCGGCGCCGAACAGGAAGATGGCGCTGGAGAGGGCACCCAGCAGGAAGTACTTGAGGGCAGCCTCGTGGCTGAGCAGGCGGCGGAAGCGGGCGAGGCCGCTGAGGAGGTACAGCGGCAGCGAGAGGATCTCCAGTGCGACGAACATCGTCAGCAGGTCGTTCGCGGCGGGGAACAGCAGCATGCCGGTCACGGCGAAGAGCAGCAGCGGGAAGACCTCGGTGTGCTCGACCCGTGCCGCCGCGGCGTCCTGCTCGAGCGGAGAGTTCGGTACCGCCGCCGCCATCGGTGTGAAGCCGGACACGCCGTTCCCCAGCCTCCGCTCGGCGAAGAGCAGGGCCGACAGCAGGGCGAAGACGAGGATCAGGAGCCAGATGATCTGGGTCGGGCCGTCGACCGACACGGCACCCATGGCAGCCACCTTGCGGAAGCCCGTGCCCCACCGACTCCACAGAACCGCCAGGGCGCCGAGCAGCGACACCACGGTGACGACGACTTGGGCCTGGGCCCGCAGGTGGCGCGGCACGAGCGCCTCGATCAGCACGCCGAGGCAGGCGCCGGCGAAGACGACGAACAGCGGACCGAGCAGGCCGTACTCGATCGTCGGTGCAGCGATCTCCAGAAGGGTGGTCATCGGTTACCTTCCTTGCCCAACAGTCGGGGCCGGGTCGCTGACGTTCAGCGTGGTCATGGCCTGCTTCGCCGTCTGGTCAGTGATGTCGAGCACGGGCTTGGGGAAGAAGCCCAGCACCAGGAGGGCCAGGATCACGGGGGCGACGGCCAGGCGCTCGAGCCATGTGGCGTCGCCGGTGATGTGCTCCCTTGTCTGGTCGGTGACGGGGCCGGTCATGGTGCGCTGGTACATGATCAGGATGTACAGGGCGGCGAGGACCGTACCGAGCGTGCCCACCGCGGCGACGACCGGGTAGCGGCTCCAGGTGCCCGCGAGCACGAGGAACTCGCCCACGAAGCTGCCCATGCCTGGCAGCGACAGCGACGCGAGACCGCCCAGCAGCAGCATCCCAGCCATCACGGGAGCGACCTGGAACACACCGCCGAGGCTGTTGATCTCGACCGAGCCGCGCCGCTTGGCGAGGTAGCCGACCACGAGGAACAGCACGGCCGTGGAGAAGCCGTGGTTGACCATGTAGAAGATGGTCCCGGAGATCGACTGGGTGGTCAGCGCGAAGACGCCCAGGACCATGAAGCCGAAGTGGCTGACCGAGGTGAACGCGACCAGCCGGAGCATGTTCGTCTGGCCGATCGCGGCGAGCGCCCCGTAGACGATCGAGATGAGCGCCAGCACGACGATCACCGGGGTGGCGAGGCGCGACGCGTCGGGGAACAGCCCGAGGCAGAAGCGGATCATCCCGAACGTGCCGATCTTGTCGAGGATGCCGACAAGCAGCGTCGAGGTGGCGGGCGTCGCCTGCTCGGCCGCGTCCGGCAGCCACGTGTGGACGGGCACCATCGGGGCCTTGATCGCGAACGCGACGAAGAAGCCCAGGAACAGCAGCATCTGGGTTGATGGCGACACGTTGAGCTTCACGAGGTCAGCGAGCAGGTAGCTCGGAGCGCCCTGGCTGGCGAACGAGACGCCGAGACCGATGACGCTGAACAGCAGGACGAGCCCGCCGGCGAGCGAGAACAGCAGGAACTTCACCGCTGCCTTGGCACGCTTCGGGCCGCCCCAGCCCGCGATGAGGAAGTACATCGGGATGAGGGTCGCCTCGAAGAAGATGTAGAACAGCAGCACGTCGGTGGCCATGAACACGTACAGGCTCAGCGACTCGAGGATGAGCACGAGCGCCGTCCAGACCTGGCCTCCCCAACGGGCGTCGGTGTCGGTACGAGGCTCGGCGAGCATCACCACCGGTACGAGCAGCGTGGTGAGCAGGACCATGAGCAGGCCCATGCCGTCGAGGCCGAGCGCGTAGTACGCGCCGAAGGCCTTGATCCACACCTGATGCTCGCTCAGGTCAGTGCCACCGAGATGTACGGCGGCGACGATGATCGAGAACACGAATGTGGCCAGCGCGATCGCCAGCCCGACGAAGCGCGCCGTGCGCCCACGAAGGAACCACACGACCACCCCACCGACAAGCGGCAGCAGTGCAAGGATCGTCAGCATCTCACCCCTCCTTTCAGACCAGTCGGCCGATGACGAGGGCGAGACCGACGACGATGACGCCGACGATCATCGTCAGGCCGTAGGACCTGACGTACCCGTTCTGCAGTCTGCGAAGACCTCCACCGAGACCAACCGTCAGGGCTCCGCTTCCGCGCACCGCCCCGTCGACGATGCCCGTGTCCAGCGCGACGACCCCTCGGGTCAGCGCCTCACCGGGCTTCATGAACACGGCCTCGTTGAAGGCGTCCCCGTACAGGTCGTGGCGTCCGGCGATCGTGAGCACGTTCCGCGTGTACGGGACGGACTCCGGGATGCTCGTCCGACCGAAGACGAGGTAGGCGACCGCGATCCCGGCGATGACGACAGCCAGCTTGACCAGACCGACCACCGAGATGCTCGGCAGCCACGACGGGTTCGCGGGCACCTCGCCGCCGACGGCCGGCGCGAGCCAGCCGGCGATCCAGGCGTTCATCACCATGCCGGCGATGACCGAAGGGATCGCCAGCAGCACCAGTGGCACCCACATGACCGCGGGTGACTCGTGCGGGTGCACGCCC
>DAIEHO010000264.1 GCA_027353565.1 Propionibacteriaceae bacterium | reverse complement strand
GACGTTCGAGAGGTCCTCCGCCTTGCCGGACGCCACCGTCATCGTGTCGCCGATGCCCAGCCCGATCGAGATGTTGCGGTTCGCCTCGATGACGCACTCCCCCGCCTTCTCGGGCATCCGTCCCGAGACCAGCTTGGGCTTGTTGAGGTACGACCCGTCCGCCCACGCCGCCTCTGGGAGCGAGTGCACGCGGAAGACGTACTCCGTCGAGGCCACCGTGGTCGTGACGTCGACGAAGTAGCCCGGCTGAACAGACTCGACCCCGGGGACCGACCGGATCGCGGCGATGTCGTCCGGTACGAGTCCGAGGGTCGACAGCACCCGGATGTCCATCATCTGGTACTCGTCGTAGTACTGGTCGGCCGTGTACTTCATGTCGGGTGCCGTCGCCTTGATCCCCGAGAACAGCGCTGCGCCGATCGCCACGATCGCGAAGATCGACAGGAACCGGGCTGGGCTCCTTCGGATCTCTCTCAGTGCGTCCCTGAGCAGCGCGCGAGGCAACATGTCACCACTCCAGGTCGTCGATGCCGACGGGTACGGCGTTGTCGACGATCTCCTCGATCAGGCCGCTCTTGAGCTTGATGACCTTGTCGCCCATGGGCATCAGGGCAAGGTTGTGGGTGATGACGACGACGGTGATGCCCCGGGTCCGGCACGTCTCCTGGAGCAGCTTGAAGATGGAGCGGCCCGTGGCGTAGTCCAGCGCGCCCGTGGGCTCGTCGCAGAGGAGCAGCTTGGGGTTCTTGGCCAAGGCCCTCGCGATCGCCACCCGTTGCTGCTCACCGCCGGACAGCTGGGACGGGAAGTTCGCCACGCGCTCCGCCAGCCCGACGCTGGCCATGACCTCGTCGATCGGCAAGGGATCACGGCCAACCTGCGAGGCAAGCTCAACGTTCTCCCGGGCCGTCAGGTTCGGGATCAGGTTGTAGAACTGGAACACGAACCCGACGTCGTATCGCCGGTAGTCGACCATCTGTCGCTTGCTGAAGGAGCTCAGCTCCGACCCGTCGAGGTGGATCGTCCCGGACGACGCCGCGTCCATCCCTCCGAGGATGTTGAGCAGGGTGCTCTTCCCGGCGCCCGAGGCCCCCGCAATGATCACGAACTGGCCCTTGTCGATCCCGAAGTCGACACCGGCGAGCGCTTCGATGTCCTGCTCGCCCATGCGGTAGACCTTCTTCACGCCCGCGAACTCGACGTACTGCGTCACTGTCATCTCGCCTGCTCACTCACCACTCGACGTACACGGGGTCGGACTGCGTCGTTCGTTCTCCGCGCCCCAGCCAGCACAGGGCGATGACGACCGCAGGGAATGCTTCGACGAGACGGAATCTTGTCCTGGGTTTGTCGGACTCCGGCTCACCCTCCGGGGACACGTCGATGTGGATCCGGTTCAGCGGGTAGTAGAGGCCGCAGCCGAGGGCTTTCACATAGCTCTCCTTGAGCGTCCAGTACCTGAAGAACTCCCGGTCGGGATCGACGGCCGCGTCGATCCGGGATCGCTCCGACGCGTCGAAGCAGCGGGCCGCCACAGACGAGTCCCGGCATCGCACGGTCTCGACGTCGACCCCCACGGGCTGGCCCGCGACCAGGACCGCGACCGCCCGTCCACAGTGCGCGATGCTGAAGTGCACGTCGGGACGTCCGCAGAGTCGAGGCTTGCCGAACGCGTTGCGCTCCACCTCGAACTCGGTCGGGCTGATGCCGAAGGCCCTCTGCAGCCCGAGGCCCAGCAGGCGCCGAGCGGCCTCTCGCTGCTCAGATGCCGAGGCCTCCCCCGGGCTCCGCGCGACCACGACAGTCATCACGCACCTACGTGCGCCTTGATGTAGTCGTCGAGGTCCCCGAGGGTGACCAGATGACGGATCTCCCGCTCGGGGACCGAGACGCCCAGCTCGCTCTCCAACCGTCCGATGATGCCCATGAGGTCGTACGACGTGAGGTTCAGGTCCCGGAGCGGATCGGTGTCCCGCGTGATCGAGGACTCCGGCACATCCGCGTACTCGAGCACGACGGTCGTGATGATGGGAAGCATGGTCATGGCATCGCCCCTAGAGCCTCGTTGCGCTTGATCTTCTTCGTGCTGGTCTTCGTGAACTCGCAGTCGCGCACCTGCGTGTGGTGGATCTGCTTGTAGCCGGCCAGCTTCCGGTTGTGCCGGGCCACGTCCGCCTTGAACCGGGCTTCAGCCTCATCAGGCCCCACCACCTCGACGAACGTCGCGTCGAGGAACGCGGTGGCGACGATGCGCTCGACACCGGAGTCGTCCGTCGCCGAGTGGACGACGACCTCCTTGACGTACTCGATGCTGGCCAGGAGGTGCTCCTCGAGCTCCTCCGGCTGCACGTTCTTCCCGTTGGGCAGGATGATGAGGTTCTTCTGGCGCCCCGTGATGAACAGCGCGTTCCGGCGTCCGAGATGGCCGAGGTCTCCGGTCTTGAACCAGCCGTCGGGAGTGAAGCTCCGCGCGGTCGCTTCGGAGTCGTTGTAGTAGCCGACCATCACGTTGTCCCCGGTGACCTGGATCTCCCCGTTGCCGTCGGCGTCCGGGGAGTCGATGCGAACGCGGACGCAGGGAATGGGGACTCCCACCGAACCAGGGATGTTGGCAAGGGCGGAGTTCGACGAGATGAGCGGCGAGCACTCGGTGATCCCATAGCCGTTGTAGACCTCGACGCCGAGGTCACTCATACCTTTCACCACCTCGGGCCGCAGCGGCGCCCCGCCACAGATGATCATGCCCAGCTCACCGCCCAGTGACTGGATCACCGGCTTGAAGTAGTAACGGCGAAGATCGATACCGACCCGGCGGAACGCGTTCGACAGCCAGACGCCATAGCGCAGATGCGTCGCGAGGTGGTTCTTCTCGGCCTCGCGCCAGATGTTCTTGTACAGGGCGTCGACGATCATGGGCACCATCAGCGTCATTTCGGGGCGGAATCGGTCCAGGTTCTCGCGGACGTGCTTCACGCTGTCGTTGAAGCACAACGTGATGCCGCCGAAGATCGACCCCAGCACATGCAGGTTGAACTCGTACGAATGGTTGATCGGCAGGACGGACAGCGACACCGGCCGCAGACGATGCAGCGAGTACGCCCCATGGACGACAGCGGTGATGTTGCGCGCGGTGAGCATGACGCCTTTGTTCGCGCCGGTGGTGCCCGAGGTGAACAGGATCGCGCAGAGCGCATCCGGGTCGATGGCGACGTCGCCGAAGCTCATGTCGCCGCGGGCGAGCAGCTCGCGTCCTGTTCGGAGAAGCTCGCGGACTCCAGGGTTCTCGACATCCTCCGTGGGAGCGGCGTACAGGTCGATCGGCACGATACGTCCCAGTCGCGGACACGCGTCCTTGATGGCCGGGATGTCGTCGGCCAGCGACGCACCGTACAGGAGGAGATCGGCGTCCGACTTCGTGATGAGGTGGACGAGCTCACCGACGGTCAGCTCCCTGTCGAGCGGCACGATGACCGCTCCAGCGTTCACGACCGCGAGGTAGCTGACCACGTAGCTGTAGCAGCTCTCCCCCACGAGAGCCACGTGCCGGCCTGCGACACCCAGCGCGAGCAGCGCGGTCCCCATGGCGGCGACATCGTCGCGGAGCCGACTGAACGAATAGCTGCAGATCTCAGTGGAAGAACCCAGCTCTTTTGAAGGCGGCTCGGTCACCGAACTGGTCGGCGCTGCGCTCTACCAATTCCCGAAGGTCGCACAGCCTGTGGGCCGGGTAATAGCGGATACCCATGTCATCAACTCCGAGTATGCGGGCGGCAAGAACCGTCATCACCGTGCCAGCGCCTTACCCCAAGTGGTCCCGGCCTTCGGGCTCACCGACGTTGGCGGTGACCGACAGCTCTCGCCTAGAGTCTTGCACTCCGCGGCATTCTCCGAGGGCGTTCGCGCATTCCCAGCCGCCTTTGTCTCGGCCTTCCATGAACTCGTCCCGGACCGCGCCGGACGGCTCGTGGGACGGGGCTAGGCTCGGAGCAGAAACACCCCTGGTACTCAGGAGGACCACACGGCCAGGTCACGGCGTTCATTGCCTTGGGGACTCGTCGCTCCGCTCGCCCTCGGATCCACCGCCATCGCCCTCGGGCTCTTGCGGCTGGTCGGTTCGCTGCGCGCCTTCTTCCGCACCAACGGCCAGGTGACGAGCGGAAGAGGCCGGCGCCGGTATCTCCTCCACGTTCCCGAGGGGCTCGACCCCGGCCACCCGGTGCCGTTGGTCGTGGTGATTCACGGCTTCATGCAGTCACCCGCCCATCAGGCCGAGATGAGCCGCTGGGACGAGCTCGGGGACGACGAGGGCTTCATCACGGTGTATCCGATGGGCACCGGCATACCGTTGCGCTGGGCCGCACACGAACCTCTCGCCTCGTCACAGGCGACGCGTGAGCACGTCGACTTCATCCGTCGCCTCGTCGACACGATCTGCGCCACGTACGACGTCGACCCGGACAGGATCTATGCCTGTGGGATGTCGAACGGCGGTGGGCTCGCATCCGTGCTCGCCTGCGAGCTCCCCGACGTCTTCGCCGCTGTCGGGACCGTGGCCGGGCTGTACACGTACCCTCCTGACGGTCCCACCGATGGCCGACCGGTGCCACTGATCGCCTTCCACGGGGCTCTGGACCGGATCGTCCCGATCCGCGGCGGCGTCCAGCGGCTTCGACACGGAGTGCCATCGGTGGCGGAGTGGATGGATGCCTACGCGCGACGGTGCGGGTGCACGACGAGGTCGTTCGAACAGCTGACTGAGTCGTTGGAGAGAGTCCGCTACTCCGGCGGGCGTGACGACGCCGAGGTGGTCTGGTACACCCTGGGCGACGCAGGACACACCTGGCCGGGGGGCGTCCCGCTCCCCGACGTGATCACAGGCCCGACGTCGAACGCCATCGACGCGACGCACGTGATGTGGGAGTTCTTCATGCGACACGCTCGCTCGTAGCCCGACCCGCTCTCGACGACCGCCGGGCGAGCAGCCGGTGATGGTGGGAAGCACCCAACGCCCTGCTGGAGCGGCTCTCGACGGGGCGCTGGGTTCTTCCGACTGCCCGACTCAGCCGACCACGAGCCACGACCCGCGCCGTCGGCGCAGCAGCCGGATCCGTCCCGTACCGGCGACGATCTCGACACCGGCTCGCGCATTGCGTACAGCCGACCAGGCGGCGGCGTCCTCCTCCACCGCGCTGGCCGCCGGGACCGTGAAGCGAAGGAGGATGCGGGGCGTCCCGGCCACGATCGCGATGTCGGTGGCGTCGACGTGGCGTCCCAACGAGGACCGTGCCGCCTCCATCACCTCGTCAGGGATCCTTCCGGGACGAAGATCACCGATCTCAAGCTCGAGGCGGTACGAGGGCACGCGGCGAGTCTAGGGAGAAGACGGTGTCGACAGACCCGTGAGCCGCCCATCGGGGCGTCAGAGACCGACACCCTCCTGGATCCGCCGCGCGGACGTCAGCTCGCCGACCAGGGAACGGCTGCCACGGGGTGTCTCCACGCTCGGCCACCAGGTCAGAGCTCGGCCAGTCCGATCCCGTCATCCGCGAGCCGGTCGCTGCCGATCGTGCGCCCGACGAGCGCGCGCAGGTCGTCGTTGACGTCCCAGATGTTGACGTTCATGGCCGCAGTCACGACACCTCGCCGCTGCCAGAACGCGATGAATGCACCCGACTCCTCGCTGCCCCGCACCACGACCTCGTTATCGGCGGCGCTGCGCCCGACGTACTCCATGCCGAGCTCGTACTGGTCCGTGTAGAAGTACGGTTGCCAGTCGTAGTGAGCGGGCTCGCCGAGGAGGACACGACCGGCGAGACTGCCCTGCCGGATCGCGTTGTCCCAGTGCTCCACCCGGAGCCGCCCTCCGAGGATCGTGTTCGTGGCGTTGGCGACGTCGCCGATCGCGAGGACGTGCTCGCCGGCCCGGAGCTGGTCGTCGACGAGGATGCCGTTGCCGATGGGGATCCCCGCGTGCTGAGCGAGCTCCGTGTTGGGTACGGCTCCCACTCCCAGCAGGACCAGGTCGGCGGGGAAGAGGTCGTCGCGCGTACGGACCCCCGTGACCGCGCCCCGTCCCTCGATGCCCGTGACGCTGACGCCCGTGCGGAGGTCGACACCGTGCTGGCGATGCAGATCGGCGAAGTACGTGCCCAGCCGGTCGCCCAGAGCGGCGCGGAGGGGTACGTCCGCATACTCGAGCACCGTGACCTCGACGCCCGCCTGGGATGCCGCCGCGGCGACCTCGAGGCCGATCCAGCCTGCACCGACGACGACAAGCCTGCCTCCCTCGACAAGAGCGTCCTTGACGGCCAGGCTGTCGGGGATCCGCCGGAGCGTGTGCACGCCGGCCAAGCCCGCGCCGGGGAGGTCGAGGGTTCTTGGTCGAGCTCCCGTCGCGATCACCAGGTCGTCGTAGCTGAGCACCGCGCCCGATGCCAGCCGTACGGACTGCTCGGCCTGGTCGATGGCGACTGCCGGGTCGTCGAACCGGGTCTGGACCCCGTGCTGCTCGTACCACGCGGCCTCGTGGATGTAGACGGACTCGGGGTCGTCCTTGCCCTGCAGGACCCCTTTGGAGAGCCCCGGTCGCTCGTACGGGGCCTTGCCCTCGTCACCGATGATCTGGATCGGTCGCTGGTCCCCGGCCTCGCGCAACGTCGAGGCCACGTGCGCAGCGGCCAGACCCGCGCCCACGATCGCAACCCCGCGGTCGGTCATGGAGTCCTCCGCTCGTCGACCGCGGCGAAGAACTCCGCCCGCGTCGCCGGATCG
>DAIEHO010000255.1 GCA_027353565.1 Propionibacteriaceae bacterium | reverse complement strand
ATGACGCCGTGCCCGGTCGCCCCACCCGTGGTGGTTACCACCCCGAGGGTGGTGGCGGGGTCCAGCCCGGCGGCGGTGGCGGCGTCGAGCTCGTCGACGACGAGGATGTGCGGGGTGCCGGTGGTCGCCTGCTCGGTCGTGCCCATGAGGGCGAGCAGTACCTGCCGCTCGAGGCTGCGGATGTCCTGGCCCCGCTCGCGGAGGTACGGGTCGTTCAGCGCGTCGAAGTCGGCGGCCAACGCGGCGAACCGAGCCCGTACGGCGTCGACGGCGGACGTTCCCGACTCCGTGTCGGCCGCTAGTCCCTCGGTCAGGTCGGGATCGCCCAACAGTGCGTCCTGGGCCTCGAAGATCCCTCGCTGCGGTCCTACCGTGCGGGCCAGGCCGGCGAGGTGGGCGGCGACTGCTCCGAGTGCCGACTCGAGGCGGGTCCGCTCCTCGGCGGGGGCGCCGGGGGAGTAGGAGGCGGTGTCGACCGCTCCGCCGCGCATGACCGAGGGAGCGAGCACGACTTGGCGACCCGTCCGTGACGGGTCTGCGACGTTGACCGCGGCCGGCTCGCTGGGTGCCACCTCACCGGGCAACGGTCCACCGGGACCCTCGTCGCTCGACTCGCCGAAGTCCGTCGAGGAGAGAGCCAGGAACCGCTCACGGGCGGCGTCGGCGTCGGCCCCCGAGAACGTGGCGGACAGCGTGTGGCCCTTGAGGAGCCCCAGCGTCGCCACCTTGCCGACGCTGCGCGCGTTGGCGGGGCCCTTGCCGAGCGTGGCATTGCGGAGGAGGACGGTTGCGTCCAGTCCCCGCAGGCCCGAGACGAGGGCGGCCGCCGGACGTGCGTGGAGACCGTGCGGGTTCCGTACGAGCACCTCGACCGTCCCGGCGTCGCCCGGTACGGGCTCCGCCGGGCTCGTTCCTGTCCCCGCCGGCTCGACGGGCTCTGGCCCCGAGTCGCCCAGGTGCTCCAGCTTCGCGCTGAGACCAGCTTCGGCCTCGGCAGCGACCTCGGCCAGCGTGGCGCCGGTGCTGGCCGTCACGACCGCGGCGACGAGCCCTTCGACGAGCGGGGCGGGGGAGATGCGGACCCGCCCCGCCGTCTCGGGGTCGACGAACTCGAGCGCCATCTCGGCCGACAGGATGGCACTGCCCAGGTCGAGCAGCACCAGTACGCCGGCGGCCGAGTCCACGGCCATCACCGCGTCGGAGATCGCCGCCGCGTCCGTACCGAACGTCGTCTCGTCCAGGCCGGCAGCAACCCGGATCTCCGGACGCGCTTCTGCAGGCACCATCTCCTCGGCCAGCCCGACGGCGGCCTCGGCGAGGGCTCGGCTGTGCGAGACGACAACGATGCCGATCATCGGGTCAGGCCAGGGTTCTCGCCGCGGCCTCGATGAGCATCGTCACACTGGTCGCGCCAGGATCCTGGGTCCCTGCGCTGCGCTCCCCGAGGTACGAGGCGCGACCCTTGCGTGCCACGAGCGGGGTGGTCCCGTTCCGTCCTTCGGCACAGGCCCTGGCTGCCGCATCGAGGGCAGCCTGGGTGCCCTCGCCGGCCGTCGCGTCGTACGCGGCGAGCGCGGGCGTAAGCGCATCGACCATCGTCTTGTCGCCCACCTCCGCCTTGCCACGCTGGATGATCCCGTCGAGCCCGGCGCGCAGTGCGAGACCGATCCCTTCTGGGGACTCCTCGGCCGGCCATGCGCCGCCCACCCGCATCAGGAACGTGCCGTACAGCGGACCGCTGGCGCCCCCCACCGTGGAGACCAGCGTCATGCCGGCCTTCTTCAGGAACGCCCCCGGGTCCGGGAAGTCGGCGGCGGACAGGGCTGCCACCGCCGTCATCCCGCGATCCATGTTGGACCCGTGATCGGCATCCCCGATCTGACGGTCGAGATCAGTCAGCATCGCGGCGTTCTCGTGGATCTGCGCGGCGAAGTCCGCCATCCAGGCGCCGGCCTTGTCTGCCCCCATCAGCAGCCCCACCGGAGTCCGGGCGTGTTCACCGGCGCGTCCCAGAGCTTGACGATGTCGTCGTCAGCCTTGAGCAGCGTGACCGAGCAGCCAGCCATGTCGAGCGAGGTGATGTAGTTGCCGACCAGGCAGCGGGCGATGGGGATACCGGACTTGCCGAGGATCTTCGCGACCTCGTTGTACATGAGGTACAGCTCGATGAGCGGCGTGCCGCCCATGCCGTTCATGAACGCGATCACCGGAGAGCCGGAGTAGTCGATGTCGGACAGGATCGGCTCGACGAGCATCGCGGCGATGTCCCTGGCGGGAGCGATCGGCAGGCGTGTCCGGCCGGGCTCACCGTGGATGCCGATGCCGACCTCCATCTCGTCGTCGCCGAGGTCGAACGTCGGCTTGCCTGCGGCAGGGACGGTGCAGCTGGTGAGCGCCATGCCCATCGAGCGGCCCTGGCCGTTGATCTTCTTGGCGAGCTCGACGATCGCGTCGAGGTCTCGACCCTCCTCAGCCGCGGCGCCCACGATCTTCTCGAGCAGGACGGTGACGCCCACGCCACGACGACCTGCGGTCCACAGGGAGTCCTTGACGGCGACGTCGTCGTCGGTGACGACAGCCTCGACGCGTACGCCGGAGTCAGCGGCGGCCATCTCGGCGGCCATCTCGAAGTTCATGACGTCGCCCGTGTAGTTCTTCACGATGTGAAGGACACCGGCGCCGCCGTTGACAGCCACAGTCGCAGCCATCATCTGGTCAGGGACAGGTGAGGTGAACACTTCACCGGCGCAGGCGGCGTCGAGCATCCCCATGCCCACGAAGCCACCGTGCATCGGCTCATGGCCGGAGCCACCGCCGGAGATCAGGCCGACCTTGCCAGAGACCGGCGCGTCCTTGCGGTAGATGATCTTGTTCTCGTGGTCGACCCGGACTCGGTCGGAATGTGCGGCCTCGACTCCCAGCAGGGACTCGGCGACGACGTCTGCGGCGTCATTAATGAGCTTCTTCATGAGCGCGATCCTTGCACCCAACTGCACGCTTGTCAGCGGGTGCGCACAAGCGTTCACCCACTGCCCGTTTCCGCGAGCATCCGTCACGCTGACAAGGAAGTCGACCGTCATCGGCGGCTCGCCCCAGGCCGGCGCCAGAAGGCTGGCAGCGTGACCACAGGTACTCTTGCGCGATGACCACTCTCGCTCACGACGTCGACCCTGGCTCGCTCTTCGCGACCCTCGAGCCGCTCCTTGCGCGGGTCGCCAAGCCGATCCAGTACGTCGGGGGCGAGCACAACTCCGTCCTCAAGGCATGGTCGGACGTGGAGGTGCGCTGGTGCCTCATGTACCCGGACGCGTACGAGGTCGGCCAGCCGAACCAGGGTGTCGCGATCCTGTACGAGATCCTCAACGAGCTCGACTGGGTCGTCGCCGAGCGCACGTACGCGATCTGGCCGGACCTGGCTGCGCTGCTCCGCACGCACCAGGTCCCACAGTTCACTTTGGACTCCCACCGTCCGGTCGTCGCGTTCGACCTGCTCGGAGTCTCCTTCTCGACGGAGCTCGGCTACACGAACCTCCTCCAGGCGCTCGACCTGTCCGGGATCCCGCTCCACGCGGCGGACCGCGACGAGTCGCACCCCGTCGTCATCGCCGGCGGCCACGCCGCGTTCAACCCCGAGCCGATCGCCGACTTCATCGACGGTGCGGTGCTGGGTGACGGCGAGGAGGCGGTCGTCGTGATCTCCGAGATCGTGCGCGAGTGGAAGGCGCAGGGACGTCCTGGCGGCCGCCCCGAGCTGCTCGTACGGCTCGCCCGCGACGGTGGGGTGTACGTGCCGAGCCTGTACGAGGTCGACTACCTCCCCGACGGCCAGATCCGCCACGTCGCCCCGACGCGCGGCGACATCCCGTTCCGCGTCGCCAAGCACACGCTGACCAACCTCGACGACTGGCCGTACCCGAAGGCACCCCTCGTGCCGCTCGCCGAGACCGTGCACGAGCGCTACTCGGTGGAGATCTTCCGCGGCTGCACCCGCGGCTGCCGCTTCTGCCAGGCGGGAATGATCACCCGTCCGGTACGCGAGCGCAGCATCGAGACGATCGGTGCGATGGTCGAGCACGGTCTCCGCGCGACGGGTCTCGAGGAGGTCGGCCTGCTGAGCCTGTCCAGCGCGGACCACTCCGAGATCGCCGAGGTCACCAAGCAGCTGGCCGACCGGTACGAGGACACCAACGTCTCCCTGTCGCTCCCGTCGACCCGCGTCGACGCGTTCAACATCGACCTCGCGAACGAGCTGTCGCGCAACGGTCGCCGCTCCGGCCTGACGTTCGCGCCCGAGGGCGGGTCAGAGCGGTTGCGACGCGTCATCAACAAGAACGTGTCCGAGGACGACCTCATCGCCACGGTGACGGCGGCGTTCAGCGCCGGCTGGCGCCAGGTGAAGCTGTACTTCATGTGCGGCCTGCCGACCGAGACCGACGAGGACGTGCTGGGCATCGCCGAGCTGGCCAAGCGCGTCATCCAGGCGGGCCGTACGGCGTCGGGCACGCGCGACATCCGCTGCACGGTCTCGATCGGAGGGTTCGTCCCCAAGCCCCACACGCCGTTCCAGTGGGCGGGCCAGGCGTCGCCGGAGACGATCGACCACCGCCTGCAGCTTCTGCGCGACGTGATCCGCGCCGACCGGCAGTACGGGCGTGCCATCGGCTTCCGCTACCACGACGGCAAGCCCGGCGCCATCGAGGGACTGCTGTCGCG
>DAIEHO010000249.1 GCA_027353565.1 Propionibacteriaceae bacterium | reverse complement strand
TCATGCCCGGTCAGCGCTTCCACCTCAAGGGCGCCGGTCGCCGGGTCACACTTCGCCACGGGGCCGTACGGGCTCGGTTGCTGGTCGCAGGCCGCAGCCACCTCGCCACGATCACGGACCAGGCTCCGGTGGTCGTCGAGCACATCATCCCTCGCTGACCGTGCTCGCTATGGTGGCGGGAGCGCCATCATGACGCGTGGACGGGAGGCGTTGCCGTGGACGGTCCGACGGACTTCGAGGAGATCCAGCCCGAGGCCGACGACAACCTGCGGGAGTTCATCGACCGTCTGATCGCGAAGGGCTACACCGTCGCGGACGGCAAGAGCCCGGACCCGCAGCTCATCGACCCGGGCGGCCGCGCCGTGGAGACCTGGCGTGAGGACTACCCGTACGACGAGCTGATGAGCCGTGACGCGTACGAGCAGGAGAAGTACCTGCTCCAGATCGAGCTGCTCAAGCTGCAGTACTGGGGCCAGGACCACGGCAAGCGGCACATCATCGTCTTCGAGGGCCGCGACGCCGCGGGCAAAGGGGGCGCGATCAAGCGGTTCGCCGAGCACCTCAACCCCCGTGCGTCCCGCGTGGTCGCCCTCACCCAGCCGACGACCCGCGAGCAGGGCCAGTGGTACTTCCAGCGCTACATCGAGCACTTCCCGACCAGCGGCGAGATCGTGCTGTTCGACCGCTCCTGGTACAACCGGGCAGGTGTGGAGCGGGTCATGGGGTTCTGCACGAAGGAGGAGTACGACGTCTTCATGAAGCAGACGCCCGAGTTCGAGCGGCTCATCGTGGACGCAGGCACCCACCTGACCAAGTTCTGGTTCTCCGTGACCCGACGGGAGCAGCGGACGAGGTTCGCCATCCGCCAGATCGACCCGGTACGGCGCTGGAAGCTGTCACCCATCGACCTCGAGTCGCTCGGACGGTGGGACGACTACACGGCCGCCAAGGAGGCGATGCTCGCCGGGACCGACACCGACCACGCGCCGTGGATCACCGTCCGGAGCAACGACAAGAAGCGCGCCCGCCTCAACGCGATGCGCTACTACCTCAGCCAGTTCTCGTACGACGGCAAGGACCACGCCGTCGTGGCCGAGCCTGACCCGCTCATCGTCCAGCGCGCCCGGGACACGGTCGGCGACTGAGGGCTGTCAGACCCAGGAGCGCAGAGCCTCCCTGTTGCGCGCGTGGTCGGCGCGCACCCGGGGGAGCGAGTCGACTCCCGGCTCGGGGTACAGGTCCTGCTCGACGACGAGCCATCCGTCGAAGCCGGACGCGAACACCTCGTCCAGGAACGTGCCCACGGGGAGGTCGCCGGCTCCGAACGGTACGAAGGTGCCGCCGGACCAGACGTCGATCATGCCGCCCTTGCGGGCGACGATGTCGCGAGCCAGCTGGACCCGTACGTCCTTGAGGTGCAGGTGGTTGACCCGGTCCCGCCAGCGGTGCCAGCCGTCGAGGACGTCGCCGCCGCCGAGCAGGAGGTGTCCCGAGTCGAACGTGAGGTCGACGTCGGTGAGCTCGAGGAAGCGGTCGATCTCCTCCGGCGTCTCGACGAAGGTGCACGCATGGTGGTGGAACGTGGGCTCGAGGCCGCGGTCCCGGATGCGCGCGGCGGCGGTCGCGACGTTCCTGGCGAGGGTGGCCCAGCCGTCGTCGTCGAGCGCGTGGCCGGCTCCGCCCCCCGGGTTCGCCTTGCGTACGGCGTCACCCGAGTCGGCGAGCGTGGGGAGCGGCAACCTCGAGGGGTTCGTCTCGATCACCGCGCTGAACTCGTCGAGTGCGGCGTCGAGGGCCGGCAGCGCAGCCGTGAAGGCCGCATCATCGGCGAAGGGCAGGTCGACCCATCCGCCACACAGCTCGAGCCCGTACCGTGCCAGCCTCTCGCGGAGCTCGGCACCGCGCCCCAGGAAGCCAATCGGTCCGGAGTCGACACCCGCGTAGCCGGTCGCCTGGAGCGTGGCGCAGACCTCGTCCGCGGTCGGCAGGATCAGGTCATCGGAGTCGGGTGTCAGCTCGAAGACGCCGAAGCTGACGGGCGCACCGGCCACAGTGACGGACATGTACTCTCCTCGGTGAGTTATATGTCAGGACAATAGCGCATCCTCTGCGCGCGATCACGAGGGGCGGCCGTTGGCGATCGTTCGCGAGAAAGGGCGCAGGGCCGCCCGGAAGCGCTCAGCCGGACGCATTCCCGCGGGCCTACCCAGATCGTCCGAATGGCTGAGGAGCGACCCTCCTCAAGGACCGATCCGAGTCTGCTCACGCAGCACAGACCGTGTGTGTCGGTCCGTTCGCTGCCGAGCAAACATGCCCACGCGGGATACGATTAATCGGTTTGACGCCGAAGGGGGGGCTGCCGTGGTGATTCCCGTGATGCTGATGGGGCCACGCCTGAGAGGCAGCCGGCTCAGGCCGGTTGCGCAAGCGCTCTCCGAAG
Organism: Propionibacteriaceae bacterium; assembly: GCA_027353565.1. Classification (GTDB taxonomy): domain Bacteria; phylum Actinomycetota; class Actinomycetes; order Propionibacteriales; family Propionibacteriaceae; genus Fen-668. The sequence continues at coordinate 1,090 of DAIEHO010000249.1, read as the reverse complement.
CGCTCGTGTCGGTTGCCGGACTCGTGGGCCGTCCGGTCCGCGCACAGGACGGCACGGTGGTCGGGCGGATCACCGATGTCGTGGTGCGGGCCGAGGGCGTCCACCCGCGCGTCGCGGGCTTCCACGTACGGATCGGCCGCCGCTCGTGCTGGCTGCATGCCGAGAACGTGTCCGGTATCGAGCAGGGCCACATCGAGCTCTCCCAGAGCCGCTTCGACCTCGTGGACGTGCAGCGCCGACCTGGGGAGATCATGCTGGTCGCGGACGTCATCGACCATCAGCTCCTCGACGTCGCAGGCGTACGAGTCGTCCGTGCCTCAGATCTGTACCTCGCCAAGTCCTCCGGGAACTGGCAGCTCGTGGGAGTCGACGTCTCCTGGGGGTCGTTCCTCCGGCGGGCGCTGCTCGGCAGCGCAAGCCGGACACCCACGCCGGGCCAGGTCCTGGACTGGGCGGGCGTGCACTCGCTGGCCGTGTCCGAGGGGAAGTTCCGCCTCAACCGCACCCAGGAGGGCCTCCGGCTGCTGAATCCGGGCGAGCTCGCCGAGCTGCTCGACGACCTCGGACGTTCCGAGCGCCGCGAGCTGCTGGAGCACCTGGACCTCGAGAGCGCCGCGGACACACTGGAGGTGCTCGACGACGAGGATGCCGTGGCGCTGCTGCGGGATGGGACGCCCGAGCGCTCCGCCGCGATCCTCTCGCACATGGAGCTGGACGAGGCAGTCGATGCCCTGCGCGACCTGGAACCGGACGAACGAGACCTGATCCTGTCGTCCATGGAGCCGGCCGCGCTCGACACGTTGAGCAGGCTGCTGACCTACGACGAGGACACCGCGGCGGGGATCATGACGTCGGACCTCATCAAGGTCGCCGCCGACTCCACCGTGGGAGCGGCGGTCTCCGAGCTCAAGGCCGCACGAGGCCGCCCCGACCAGGTGGCCAGCGTGGTGGTCATGGACGGGGATGAGGCCATCGGAGAGGTCAGCGCGGCGCAGCTGCTGGGTGTTCCGACGGGGCAACCGGTCGCGCAGCTCATCAGCACACCCCTGGTCACGGTCCCTGGTCAGGCATCGATGGAGGATGTCATCGA
>DAIEHO010000242.1 GCA_027353565.1 Propionibacteriaceae bacterium | reverse complement strand
GCCCATGAGGAACGTGTAGTAGGTGATCCTCATCACCTTCGACAGGCCGCCGTAGTGGCGCATGTTCACGTCGTCGTTCATCCCGTGCATGACCGAGCCGGCGCCGAGGAACATGTTGGCCTTGAAGAAGCCGTGCGTCAGCAGGTGGAAGATCGCGAAGGGGTACGCCACGGGGCCGATGCCCGCAGCGAGCATCATGTAGCCGATCTGCGACATCGTCGACCCGGCGAGCACCTTCTTGATGTCGTCCTTGCTGGTTCCGATCCACGCACCGGCGAGCAGTGTGACCGTACCGACGACCGCCACGGCGAGCGCCGCGACCGACGTCTGCGCGTAGATCGCGTGCGACCGGATGACCAGGTAGACGCCGGCCGTGACCATGGTGGCGGCATGAATGAGGGCCGACACCGGAGTGGGGCCCTCCATCGCGTCCAGCAGCCAGGACTGCAACGGGACCTGTGCGGACTTGCCGCACGCCCCGACGAGCAGCAGCAGCCCGAGGAGCGTCACCCAGAAGGGCGACATCCTGGAGGCGCCGGCGTTGACGTCGACGAACGAGCTCGACCCGAACATCGCGAGCATCGTGAAGACGGCCATCGTCATGCCGAGGTCGCCGACGCGGTTGACCACGAAGGCCTTCTTGCCGGCGGTCGCAGCGGTGGGCTTGTGCTGCCAGAACGAGATGAGCAGGTACGACGCGAGGCCGACGCCCTCCCACCCGACGAACAGGACCGCGTAGTTGTCCGCGAGGACCAGCACCAGCATCGCCGCGATGAACAGGTTGAGGTAGGCGAAGAACCTGCGGCGCCCGGGGTCGTGCGCCATGTACCCGATGGAGTAGACGTGGATGAGGCTGCCGACGCCCGTCACGAGCAGGGCGAAGAGGATCGACAGCGGGTCGATGAGCAGGCCCACGTTGATCGTCCACGAGCCGGTCTTGATCCACGTGTACAGCGGTACGGAGACGGCGCGCTGCGCCTCGGGCCTTCCGAGCAGGTCGGCGAACAGGGCGACCGCCACGACGAACGACGCGATCGGCGCCAGTGTCCCGATGTAGTGGCCGAATGAGTCGGCCACCTTGCCGAGCAGCAGGAGGAGCGCCGAGGAGACCAGCGGGATCGCGATCAGGAGCCAGGCGAGCGGGAACAGACCGGTGGGGGCCACCGGTGTCAGACCTTCGAGCAGAGTCACCGTATCCCCTAGTACCTGAGCAGGTTCTCGTTGTCGACATTCGCCGAGTGCCGAACGCGATAGATCATGACGATGATCGACAGCCCCACGACGACCTCGGCCGCCGCGACCACCATGACGAAGAAGGAGGCGACCTGTCCGTCGAGGTTGCCGTGCACCCGGCTGAAGCTCACGAGCAGCAGGTTGCAGGCGTTGAGCATGAGCTCGACCGACATGAACAGCACAAGGGCGTTCTTCCGGACGAGGAAGCCGACGACGCCGATCGCGAACAGGATCGCCGCCAGCACCACGTAGTAGTTGGGGTTCACAGCTCCTCCTCGTCTTCGCCCTGGGCCGTCTCGAGCGCGGCGAAGGCCTTCCTGGTCGGGGCGGCCAACGAGTTGGGGTCAGCAAGCCCGCTGCGCTGCACGAGCACCTGCGACACCGAGTCCTCGGAGACCGAGCCGTCGGGCAGCAGGGCCGGAGACGTGATCGCGTTGTGCCGGGCGTACACGCCGGAGCTGGGCCGCGGCCCGGGGTGGACACCGTTGGTGACGAAGTCCTCGATGCGGAGCCTGGCCCGTGCCTTCTGGTCGAGGCGAGGCTTGAGCCGCTCGGCGTAGGCGAGCACCATCGCGCCGACCGCGGCGGTGATGAGGAGCGCCGAGGTCGCCTCGAACGCCAGCACGTACTTGCCGAACAGCAGCGCCGCGAGGCCCTGCACGTTGCCGCCGTACGTGGCGTTGGCCGCCTCGACACCCCTGGCGCCCGGAACCAGGCTGCTGCCCACGTATGACGCGAGCAGGATGAAGGCGCCGACCGCAGCGAGGACCGATGCGACGGTGTGGCCCTGCACCTTCTCGACCATCGACTCCCGGCTGTCGACACCGACGAGCATGACGACGAACAGGAACAGCATCATGACGGCGCCTGTGTAGACGATGATCTGCACGACGAACAGGAAGGGCGCGTCCTGCGAGGCATAGATGATGGCCAGGTTGACCATGACCAGCGCCAGCGAGAGCGCCGAGTAGACGGCCTTGCGGAACAGGATCATGCCGAGCGCTGCGGCCACCATGATGGGTCCGCAGATCCAGAACGCGACGGCTCCGCCCGTCACGAGCGGTACGAGCGTCGTCATGACGTCTCCTCCATCTGGTTCGTCCAGGTGCGCAGGTCCGGCTGCCCGGTCGCGGGCAGGCCGAGGAAGTACTGCTGCTCGTCGTCGCCGAGGCGGCGCGGGTGCGGCGGCTGCTCCATGCCGGGGAGCAGCGGCGCGAGCAGCTCCTCCTTGGTGAAGATCAGCTTGGCGCGCGAGTAGTCGGCGAGCTTGAACTCGTTCGTCATCGTCAGCGCGCGGGTCGGGCACGCCTCGATGCACATGCCGCAGAAGATGCAGCGCAGGTAGTTGATCTGGTAGACGGAGCCGTACCGCTCACCGGGCGAGAAGCGCTCGCTGTCGGTGTTCGAGCTGCCCTCGACGTAGATCGCGTCCGCGGGGCACGCCCAGGCGCACAGCTCGCAGCCCACGCACTTCTCCAGACCGTCGGGCCACCGGTTGAGCTGGTGGCGTCCGTGGAAGCGTGGCGCGGTGACCTTCTCCTTCGCCTTCTTCTTGCTGCCCCACCCTTCGGGGTAGCCCTGGGTGAAGGTGGGTCGGAACATCGTCATGAACGTGACGCCGAAGCCGGCCCACTGATCCAACAGACCCATCAGAGGTCCTCCCTGTCAGGCTGATGTACGGGGTCGGGCGAGGCCGCCTCCGTGGTCGACGAGCGGAGCACGCCGACGAGCTCGGGCAGCACCTGCCCGGGCATGGGCGGGACGGGGTAGCCCCCCGCGAACGGGTCGAACTCCCCGGAGTCGTACAGCGGAGTGCGGCTGGTCTCAGACAGCTCCTCCTCGTCGCTGCCCCGCCGCCAGTCCCACGCGAGGTAGGCCAGGAGGAGGACGAAGACGACGGCGACCGCTCCCCACGCGACCGGCGCGCTCAGGACGTTGTACTCCTGCATGACGCGGACGCCGCTGACCAGCACGATCCACGCGACTGAGATCGGGATGAGGACCTTCCAGCCCAGGTCCATGAACTGGTCGTAGCGGAACCGGGGCAACGTGCCGCGCAACCAGACGAACAGGCCGATGAAGATGAGGAGCTTGACCGTGAACCAGAACAGGCCCATCCAGCCCGAGTCCAGCCAGGACAGCGCGGACGGGTTGATCTGGATGATCCACGGGACCGGCCACGGGGCACGGTACCCGCCGAAGAAGAGCGTCGTCGCGACCGCGGAGACGGTTGCCATGTTGATGTACTCGGCGAGGAAGTAGATGGCGTACCGGAAGCCCGAGTAGTCGGTGAGGAAGCCGGAGACCAGCTCCTGCTCGCACTCGACGAGGTCGAACGGTGCGCGGTTGGTCTCGGCGACCATCGCGATGCAGTACACGACCGCGCTGGGGATCAGCAGCAGCGCGTACCACTCCGGGATGTGAAGGAAGCTCACGAAGCCGCCGAACGTCGTCGCCTGGCTCTCGACGATGTCGGTCGTCGACATCGAGCTCGCCGTGAGGAACACCGCGACGAGCGCGAGGCCCATCGAGATCTCGTAGCTGATCATCTGGGCGGTGGAGCGGATGCCGCCGAGGAGCGCGTAGGTCGACGTGGAGGCCCAGCCCGCGAGCACGATGCCGTAGATGCCGACCGAGGCGATGGCGAGGATGAACAGCACCGCGACGGGCATGTCCGTCAGCTGCAGCCGGGTCTGCACGCCGAACATGTCGACCTGGCCCGCGAGCGGGATGACCGACCAGCCGGTGAACGCAGCGACACCCGTGAGCAGCGGAGCGATCGTGAAGACCCACTTGTCCGTACCGGTCGGTCGGAAGTCCTCCTTGAACATGAGCTTCAGCCCGTCACCGAGCGCCTGGCCGAGGCCGAACGGGCCGTTCATGATGGGGCCCTTGCGCTGCTGCATCTTGCCGACGAGCCGCCGCTCGTACCACACGTTGAAGATCGTGATGGCGAGCAGGAACACGAAGACGAAGACGACCTTGATCAGGACTATCCACCACGGGTCGCTCGAGAAGACGGTCATGAGCGTGCTCCTTCCTTGGCAGTCACGGGATCGCCGGCGCGAGCGCCGAGAGCCTCTGCGACGTTTCGCCCGGATGCCCGGGAGGGGATCCACACGACGCCGTCGACGACCGTGTCGTCGATGGCCGCGTCGTACGTGAGCTCGCCACGAGCGGTACCGACGGTGACCGTGCCCCCCTCGGTGACACCGGCCCGTACGGCCGTCGCGGCGGAGAGACGAGCGACCGGCGGCTTCGCGGTCGCGAGCAGCTCGCCCGCACCGTCGTTGCGTCGGGAGTCGTCGATGAGCTCGCGCCACGTCGCGAGGCGGAAGCCGTCCGGTGTGATCGCGTCGTCGGTGGCCGTGAACGCCGGCACCTCGGCCCGCGCCCCGTCCCAGGCGCCCAGCTCCGAGAGCTCGGCGGCGGCGGACGCGGTGGTCCGGATCCCTAGGTCGGCACCCATGGCGTCGGCCAGCGCGGCCAGCACCCGGATGTCGGTCATCGGCGAGCGGAGTGTCTTGTTCACGCGGGCGACCGGACGCGGACGGTGCTCCCAGTTGTAGAACGTGCCGGACTGCTCCTCGAGCAACGCGGCCGGGAAGACGACGTCCGCACACGAGGAGATGTCGGACAGGCGGTTCTCGATGCTCACGAGGAAGCCGACGTGCTCGAACGCGTCCCGCGCGCTGACCGGGTCCGCGAAGTCGCTGATCTCGGCGCCCGCCACGACCAGTGCCTTGAGTGTCTCGTCGGACGCGGCGCCCAGCATCCCGTTGACGTCGAGGCCCGGTTCGGCCGGGAGCGACTCGACGTCCCACGCGGTCGCTGTGTCGATGCGGGCCACCCCGTCGGACACGAGGCGTCCACCCGGCAGCAGGCCCGGCAGGCAGCCGGCAGTGACGGCGCCGACCTCCCCCGCCCGGCGCGGGATCCAGGCCAGACGTGCACCCGTACGGGCGGCGAGAGCAGCCGCGGCGGAGAGTGCACCCGGAACGGCGGCGAGCCGCTCGCCCAGGAGGACGACCGTGCCGGCGTCGACGTCGGCGAGGTCCGCCAGAGCCGCAGCCTCAGCACCCGGAGCCGTCGGTACGAGCGTGGCCGACAGCTTCGCGCTGCCGTTGCTCAGCAACGGGGCCACCGCGACGACGGCGAGCTTCTTCTTGCGTACCGCCTTGCGGAGCCGCAGGAAGACGATCGGGCTCTCCTCCTCCGGCTCGAACCCCACGAGGACGACCTTGCCCGCGCGCTCGAGGTCTGCGTACGTGACCGCCTTGTCCGTCGTGCCCCCGGCGACGGTCGCGGCGAGGAACTGCTCTTCCTCAGCCGACGCCGCACGAGCGCGGAAGTCGACGTTGTTCGTCCCGAGCACCGCACGGGCGAACCGCTGGTAGGCGTAGGAGGTCTCGACGGTCAGGCGGCCGCCGGTCAGGACACCGACGTGGGTGCCCGCTGCCTTGAGACCCGCCACCGCGGCGTCGATCGCCTCCGGCCACGAAGCCGGACGCAGGACGCCGTCCTCTCGGAGCAGGGGCATCGTCAGGCGGTCGGTGAGGCGGCCGGACACGAAGGCGAAGCGACCGATGTCGCAGTTCCACTCCTCGTTCACCTCCGGCGCGTTCCCGGCGAGCCGGCGCTTCACCTGGTAGTGACGGTGGTCGGACCGCAGCTCGCACCCGGCGGCGCAGTGCTCGCAGGCGGTCGTCGTCGAGACGAGGTCGAACGGACGCGACTGGAACCGGTAGTCCGCGCTGGTCAGCGCGCCGACGGGACAGATCTGGATGACGTTGCCCGAGAAGTACGAGTCGTACGGATGCTCGGCGTACACGCCGACCTGCTGCAGCGCACCACGCTCGACGAGGGCGATGAACGGGTCGCCGGAGATCTGCTCGGAGAAGCGCGTGCACCGCGCGCAGAGCACGCAGCGCTCGCGGTCGAGCAGCACCTGCGCAGAGATCGGGACGGGCTTCGGGAACGTGCGCTTGACGCCCCCGTACCGCGACTCGCCGTTGCCGTTCGACATGCTCTGGTTCTGCAGCGGGCACTCGCCGCCCTTGTCGCAGATCGGGCAGTCGAGCGGGTGGTTGATGAGCAGCATCTCGAGCATGCCGGCCTGCGCCTTGGCGGCGACCGGGCTGGACAGCTGGGTGCTGATCTTCATCCCCGGCATCGCCTCGAGCGTGCAGGACGCCTGCGGCTTGGGCATGCCTCGGCCGTTGCCCATGTCCGGAACCTCGACCATGCACTGGCGGCAGGCGCCGACAGGGTCGAGCAGCGGATGGTCGCAGAACCGCGGGATGGCGATCCCGAGACGCTCGGCCGCACGGATCACCAGCGTCCCCTTCGGAACGCTGACCTCGATGCCGTCGATCGTCAGGGTGATCGTCTCGACCGCCTGCTCGACGCCCGTGTCCTTCGTGGTGACTGTCATGCGTGAGCTCCCGTGGTCTCAGGAACGGAGAAGCGTGCGCTCAGCTCGTACGGCAGCAGCTCCCAGGCGGGCTTCTTGTAGCCGGCCTCGAACTCGCTGCGGAAGTACTTCACCGCGCTCGTGACGCAGGCGACGGCGCCGTCGGCGAGGGCGCAGAACGACCGGCCCCCGATGTTGTCGCACAGGTCGAGCATCTTCTCGATGTCGCCCTCCTTCGCCGTGCCCGCCTCGAAGTCACGAAGCATCTGGACGAGCCACCACGTCCCCTCACGGCAGGGGGTGCACTTGCCGCACGACTCATGCTTGTAGAACTCGACCCAGCGGAGCGTGGTCCGCACGACGGAGGTCGTCTCGTCGAAGATCTGCAGAGCCTTCGTCCCCAGCATGGAGCCCGCGGCGGCCATGCCTTCGTAGTCGAGCGGGACGTCGAGGTGCTCGGCGGTGAGGATGGGGGTCGACGAGCCGCCGGGCGTGAAGAACTTCAGCTCGTGCCCGTCGCGGACCCCACCGGCGAGCTCGAGCAGCTCGCGCAGCGTGATGCCGAGCGGCGCCTCGAACTGGCCGGGGTTGGCGACATGGCCCGAGAGCGAGTAGAGCGTGTAGCCCTTGGACTTCTCGGTCCCCATGGAGCCGAACCAGTCCTTGCCGCGGGCGATGATGCTCGGTACGGACGCGATCGACTCGACGTTGTTGATGACGGTCGGCGACGCGTACAGGCCGGCGACCGCCGGGAACGGGGGACGCAGCCTCGGCTGGCCGCGGCGGCCCTCGAGCGAGTCCAGCAGTGCCGTCTCCTCGCCACAGATGTAGGCGCCGGCCCCCGCATGGACGACGATCTCGAGGTCGAAGCCGCTGCCCATGATGTTCGTGCCCAGGTAGCCGGCGTCGCGAGCCTCGGTGACCGCCTGCTGCATGCGACGGACCACGTGGAGCACCTCGCCGCGGACATAGATGAACGCGGTGTGCACCCCGATCGCGTACGAGCTGATGATGACGCCCTCGACCAGCGTGTGCGGCGAGGCCATCATCAGCGGGATGTCCTTGCAGGTACCCGGCTCCGACTCGTCCCCGTTGACCACGAGGTACTTCGGGTTCGGGTTGTCCTTCGGGACGAAGCTCCACTTCATGCCGGTCGGGAAGCCCGCGCCGCCCCGCCCGCGGAGCCCGGAGTCCTTGACCTCGGTCATAACCGCGTCGGGAGTCATCGCGAGCGCCTTGCGGAGCGCGTCGTAGCCGCCGGTCCGCTCGTACGCGGCGCGCGTCCAGGACTTCGCGTCACCCCAGTTCTTGCTGAGGACGGGTGTGAGGACGTCGGTCACTTCGCGGTCTCCTCTCCCGGCTTGGCAGCCTTGCGGCGCTGCTTCGGCGGAACCTTCGTGGTCTCCTCGTCGCCGGCCACCGCCTCCTGGGCCTGCCCGGCGGGGGCCTGCCCGGGCGTGGCCGAGACCGCCTTCGGCTCGTTCCCGTCCGTGGGCGCCGACCAGCCGTGGGACTCGGCGACCCTCAGGCCGAGCAGAGACTGAGCACCGGCACTGGGGCCCTCGTCGGCACGTCCGTCCGGGAACCCGGCAAGGACCCGCTCGGCCTCCCGCCAGCTGGTCAGGGTCGCGCCACGCGTGGAGTGGACCTCCCGGCCCGCCGTGAGGTCGTCGAGGAGCGCGACCGCCTTCTCCGGGGTCATGTCGTCCATGAACTCCCAGTTGACCATCATCACCGGGGCGAAGTCGCAGGCCGCGTTGCACTCGATGCGCTCGAGGGAGATCCTGCCGTCGGGCGTCGTCTCGTCCACGCCGATGCCGAGGTGCTTCGACGCGGTCTCAAGCAGCACGTCGCCGCCCATCACGGCGCACAGCGCCGTCGTGCAGACGCCCACGTGGTGCGTACCTGCCGGGCGTCGCTTGTACATGGTGTAGAACGTCGCCACGCCGGAGACCTGGGCGGTCGTGATGCCGAGGATCTCGGAGCACGCCTCGATGCCCTTCGGCGAGATCCGGCCGTCCACCGACTGCACCAGGTGGAGCATCGGCAGCAGCGCCGACCGCGGCTGCGGGTAGCGGCTCGCCAGCTCGCGCAGCTCCGCGTACGTGGTCTCGTCGATGCTCGTCGAGGAGTCGGCCAGGTCGATCGACCCCGACTCGGGGAAGTAGCTCTCGAACTCGTGGCCCCGCTCGCCGCGGTTGCTGGTGCTCGCTGC
>DAIEHO010000208.1 GCA_027353565.1 Propionibacteriaceae bacterium | reverse complement strand
GTGAGCTCCCAGTAGACGATCATCGGCGCCCTGTCGTACGCCCAGTTCTCCGGACGGACAGCGCCGATTCCGTGCGTCATGGTCATGTTTCCTCCTGATGTGAGAGTTGGTGGATGTGGGTGACCAGCCGAGTCGGAACATCGGGGTCGGTGGTCGGCGGGACGCCGTGGCCCAGGTTCACGACGTGCCCGGGAACTGCCTGGCCTCGCCGGACCACCTCCGAGGCGTGGCTCGCGAGCTCGTCCCACGGGCCCGAGAGCATGGCGGGATCGATGCTGCCTTGGAGCGGGGTGCGACCTCCGAGCAGAGCGTTCGCCTCGTCAAGGGGCGTGTCGGAGTCGACGCCCATGACGTCAGCCCCGGCATCGCATGGCGACGAGGAGGTCGTGCGTCCCGGTCCCGAAGTGGATGCGAGGAAGGCCGAGATCCGCGACGCCCACGAGCACTGCGGCCGAGTGAGGGGGGGACGCGCTTCGGTACTCGTCCGGCGTCAGTCGTCCGGCCCAGGAGTCGAAGAGCTGGGGTGCGCTGGCTCCGGCGACGGCCTCTGCACGAAGACAGAGCGTCGTGGTACGGGCAACCCATGCGAGGAGGAGGTGCCACGTCTCGGGGTCGTCCCGCATCAAGGCTCGCGTGTACGGAAGCTCTCGCGAGGGCTTCCCTTCGACGAGGTAGCTGGCGATGGTGAACGGCGCACCGGCGAACCCGATGAGGGGAGTGCTTCCCAGCTCGGCGACGGCCAGCCCGACGGCCTCGCGGATCGGGCGCAGCGCGTCCGGGTCGAGCTCGGGCAGCGATCGCACGTCGGCGAGGGTCCGGAGCGGGTGCTCGACCACGGGCCCGACGCCCTGCCCGATCTCGACGCCGACGCCCGCGAGCCGTACGGGGATCACGATGTCGGAGAAGAAGATGGCAGCGTCGACATCGTGCCGGCGGACAGGCTGGAGCGTGATCTCTGCGGCCACCTCGGGGTCGAGGCAGGATCCAAGCATCGAGTGACCCTCGCGAATGGCTCGGTACTCGGGCAGCGAGCGGCCGGCCTGCCGCATGAACCACACCGGACGACGTTCCGGCCGTCCTCCTCGATAGGCAACGAGGAGCGGAGATGCCGAGGTCAGCCCCGTTCGCAGCGGGTGGTTCTTGGGCAGGGGATGATCGTCCGGGGCAGCAGGATCTGCGATGGCCCTCGGAATGTCCTGGCGGAGCGTGGTCCGGACCGCGTTTGCAACCCCTATGCGATCCGAGACAGGCAGACTGACGATGTCCCAGCCGCGGTCGAGGGCGGCCGCCGTCGTGCTGGTCCCTACGGCGACGATCCCTACGCCTGCGGGGATCCTGACCCACTGCGCGACCGCAGAGACCGCGCTGGGCGAGCGCAGCAGGACAGCCGCCATGTTGCCCGAAGACAGAGCGCCTGCCGAGGTCGGTCGCGCGGTGACCGGGGCGGTGTCGTAGACGATGGCCGACACCACGGTCCATCCTGCGGCAGTGAGGGCCTCAGCCAGTGCGGGTCGGGTCAGCCGTCCGTGCGGGAAGAGGACGGTCCCGGGGGGCAGGTCCGTCAGGTCGTCCACCAGGGCGTCAGCCCCGGAGGCTCCGACGAGCTCTGCAGGCCGATCGACGGTGGGCGCCGTGCTCGCTCCCACCGCTGCGACACGCACGCCGCGTGCACGCGCTCGCGTGACAGCCTGAGTGAGGGCATCCGACCCCACCAGCGCGCCCCACGCGTCGAGCGCCCGCGGCGATGTCAGCACCAGCCAGTCACCCCGGCCTTCAGCCTCGAGATCGACGAGGAGCTGCGCGCCCGGAGCCTTGTCTGACGCCGAAGACACGACCAGGTACCGGTCGACGAGGACCGGGATCCCTGCGGCCACGAGGGTCGCCACGTCTGTGTCGTTGCCATCCGGACGCACGAGCAGGACCGGGCGGATCAAAGCCCCTCCACCAGACGCGCGGGCCACACGACGCCCGAGCAGGTCCGCGATGTCCGGGCCCACATCGCCCACTTCGATGCGGTCGGAGTGCCAGGCATAGTCGACGCCACGATGCGCGGTCAGGTCGGCCGTCAGTGTCAGCCACTCGCCCTCGACGGACGCGAGCGCTCCCACAGCCGTCGTGCAGGCGGCCCCCGCCTCGTCCAGCACCGCGCGTTCGGCGGCGACGCAGAACTCCGTCGAGCGGTCGTTCAGGCGAGCGAGGTGAGCGACCAGGCCATCGTCCGCACGACACTCGATGGCAAGTGCGCCTTGCGCCGGCGCCGGAAGCACCAGCTCGGGGTCCAGCAGGCACATGTCCGATGTCAGGAGCCCGAGTCGCTGCAGCCCCGCCTCGGCGAGGACGACCGCGTCGAGGCGCCCGTCGGACACGATCTTGAGCCGGGTGTCCACGTTGCCGCGGATCGCGACGACCTGAAGGTCCGGCCGTACGCGCAGCAGAGCTGCCGACCGTCGCGGGGAGGATGTCCCCACCGTGGCTCCGGCTCGGAGCTGAGCGAGGGACAGTCCATCTTGGGTCACCAGCACGTCGCGGACACCGGCTCGAGCCGGCACGGCAGCCACGACCAGGCCGTCGGCGGGCGCGGACGGCAGGTCCTTGTAGCTGTGCACCACCACATCGACGCGGTTCTCCAGCAGCGCGTCACGCAGAGCGGCGACGAACGCCCCCGGGCGTGCGAAGGGGTCGAGCGGCACGCGCGTGTCGTCACCCTCCGAGCGAATCACGACGGTTTCGACCGACTCGCCCATGGCAGCAAGCATGTCGGCCACCCCACCGGACTGGACTCGCGCCAAAAGGCTCCCACGCGTGCCGAGTCTGGTCATGAACCGGCCTCGACGTCGATGCCGAACAACGTATGGAGCGCATTGCGGTAGTCATCGAGGTCGCCCGTACGGGCCAGCTCGGCCGCACGTACAGACGGGGTATGGAGGAGCGCGTTGCTGACCCGTCGCAGGGAACGCGCAACGGCATCGGCCGTCTCGGGCGTGTGTCGCCGTTCGGCCGCCACGATCTCCGCTTCGATGATGGCCGCCACGTACGCACGGATGGCCGTCACGGCTGGGTCTGCGCGACGTCCGCCCTCGACGTGGTTGAAGGTGGCGACCCCGCTCCGTACGAGCTCCATGGCCGCCGCGACCGCATCCGCCTGCTCGGCCGGGGCGTGGCGCGACACCTCGTCCAGGTCGATCACGACGACCTGCGGCAGGAGGGAGACCTCGGGGGCGACGTCGCCGGCCATTGCCAGATCGAGGACCGGCAACGTTGCCGTACGTCCCAGTCGGGCGTCGGCGAGGGCGTCCGCCGTCAAGGTCTGTGAACCGGTGCCGGAACAGCACACCACAACATCGGCCCAGGCGAGAGCGTGCGAGAGGTCTCCGGGGGCGACAGGCATGGCCGGCGAATGACTCGCCGCGAAGGCGTCCGCCCGTCCGGTGCCAGAGTAGACGCGGATCTCATCGACCCCACGCCGGAGGAGCTCGGCCAGCACGACTCCCGCGTAGGCCCCGGTGCCCTGGAGCAGGACGCGTCGCGTCTCCAGGGCGAAGAACCGCTCCTCGAGCAGATCCAGGCCGACGCCCGCGAGGGATCGACCCGAGGATCCCAGCAACGTGCTCGACGCGACCGCCTTCGACGTGGTCAACGCCGCCTGGAACACTCGGCGGAGTGCCGGGCTGGCCGTGGCGTCATGGTCGGCCAGGGCAAGGCGTACCTGGCCGGCGATCTCCCTTTCCCCCACCACCACGGAATCGAGCCCGCTGGCGACCAGGAACAAGTGCTCGACCGCGCCGTCGCCCACGTGGACGAAAAGAACTGGATCTACCTCAGGCATGTCGGACTCCGTCAACTTCGCGAACATCGCTCGGCCGCTGTCGACGGCGGGGTGGAACTCTGTGGCGTCCACGTACAACTCGAAGCGGTTGCACGTAGCCAGCAGGATCACGCCACGAACCGCCGGATGCGCCGCCATGAGCCGGGCCGGAAGGTCACGGCCTCGAGCGCCCAGCGTGGCAAGCTCACCGCTCCCTATGGAGCGGTGGCTCACGCCTAAGTGGATGATCGGCACGGCCTCAAGGTAGCAATGCGCCCTGTGTGGCCCAATCCCGGCGTGGCTTGAATGCCGGGTAGTTCACCGGCTTGACTAGGCGAAATGCCGTCTTGGCGTAACGCTAGCGCTTCTTTAACCGCAACGCGCGAAGTTGGCTCAGATCCGGATTGGTCAAGACGTCTACCATCTCCGGATCCGGAGCAAGCCAGAGGACGTTGCGTTGTCAGCCTTTGGTTGGCTGGGTGGTGGGCTTGCCGGTCGGGTGGTTGGTGTTCGCCTGAGTCGGCAGGCTGCTGGGCTTGCCGGTCGGGTGGCTGGTCGCCTGCGACGTCTGTTGTGCGGTGGGCTTGCCAGGCACGACAGCGGGGCTCGGCGCCTTCTGGATCGTGGCGCAGTAGGCGGCGATCTTGTCGGCTCCACCGGCGGCAGCTGCGAGGTTCTGGAAGGCGACGGCGTTGTCAGCCTTGCCGTTGGCGGTCTCACCATTGGTCTGGTGGGCCGTCCATGCGGTGCACAGGCCGAACATGGCAGGCCCGCTCGCGTCAGGTCCGACCGGGCTCGGGGTCTTCGAGGAGGCGGAGTCTTTGGGGCTCGGGCTTGTCGTGGCGGCCGTATGAACGGCGGGTGCGCCAATGACTGTGTGGGCGAAGTTCTGGGCCGGGGTGGGCAGAGCTCCGGTGAACGCGGCGGCGGTGGTGCCGCCGAGCGCGAGGGCGAGTCCGGCGATCGTGGCGCCGATGGGTGAGAGCATCGTGGTTCTCCAAGTCTTGTGGACTGATGGACGTGACATGGGGAATGCAGCGCGGTAGTGAGCCAACGGCTCTCGGAGCCCGGTGAGCTCGTGAGGCCGAGGATCAGCGGCGATGGCCTGCAGCAACGGCTCGACCACTGACGGTGGAGTGTCGCTGGCCATCAAGAGATCCGGGTGAGTGTCCCCTGTGCGAGGACGCTCACCCGGGAAAAGGCTCCGCAGTGAAGATCTCATGTCACTCCCTAAGCGTCTCGGAGCGGGCAGGTGTTACACCGTGGGCCGACAGGATTTCTTCGAGGCGTCGCAGCCCGCGATGGGCGGCGACCCGGACCGCTCCGGGGCTGCGGTGCACGATCTTGGCCACCTCGTCGGTCGACAGCCCGGTGAGCACTCGCAAGGCGATGACCTCGGCCTGCAACGGGCTCAGCTCCGCGAGCAGCCGCAGGGCCGCATCGGTGTCCTGGCTGGCGGCCACCAAATCGGCCGGGTCGAACGGTCGGTTCTGTGGAGGCAGTGAGGCCAAGCCACGCTCCAGCTGGGCCGCCCTGGTCCGGCGGCGTCCGGCGTCAACAGCGCGACGCCGAGCTGTGACGAACACCCACCCTCGCCAGGCGGCCTCGTCGCCGGTGAACCGTCGTAGGCCCTTGACCACGGTGGCCCACGTATCGGACGCCACGTCCTCGGCAGGCTCACCGTTCACGCTCAGGTAGCGCAACAGGGCCGGGTTCAGATCGCGCCACAGGGTCTCGAAGGCCTCCTCGTCACCTTGTTGGGCGCGGGTCAGCACCGTGGGGAAGTCCTCGCCGATCACCACCGCAGTATGGGCCTAAGTCCATTTTGCGCGCAGGGCTCGGGGCGCGATGCCAGCCGTACAACAAATCCGTACACGTACGGATGCAACGACCTAGAAGGCGCCCGTCCCGTTGGGTGTGCCGTTGCCGGTCGGGCCGTCGTAGCCGCTTGTGCCGGTGCAGAGGTAAGAGCCGCCGCACGATCCGTTGCTGCCGGTGGTCACGTCGAACAGTGACTTGGCTGGGGAGGAGTAGGCAAGCGATGCCGGTACGCCGGCGGTGTTGCCGGAGAGGGCATAGACGGCGCCGATGATCGGGGCGGCGACGCTGGTGCCGCCGAAGACGTACCAGTTCGCGCCACGGTGGCTGCCGTAGCTGTCGTACACCGCGACTCCGGTGGCCGGGTCCGCAACTGCCGCAACATCAACCACGGTGCGGTTTGCACAGCCGCTGTCGACCTGCCAGGTGGGCTTGGCGATGTACGCCGAACAGCCGCTGCCGGCACCG
>DAIEHO010000201.1 GCA_027353565.1 Propionibacteriaceae bacterium | reverse complement strand
CGGTGCCGTCAGGTACCGCGGGTTCACACCGGAGAAGGGAATCGCGTGACAAGCTTCCGCGTCGACGACACGGATGATGGCCAGGTCGGTTCGTACGTCGTCGACGCGGAAGCTTGTCACGCGATTCCCTTCTCCGGTGTGAACCCGCGGTACCTGACGGCACCGACGAGCGCGCTCATCGCGACGAGGTCGTAGACGACCCAGCCGACGTTGACCAGTGTGCCGATCGGCTCGGCGTGCAGGAGGACCAGCCGCACGACCCCCGCGATCACTGCCACGACGAGGGCGAGCGCTGCCGCGATCTGCCAGCGGACCCTGCTCAAGTCCACACGGTCGGTGCTCGTGCCCGCCTTGGGGGTCACAGCGAAGTCCAGCGGAACGCCCGCCCAGACGTTGGCCGCCGCCGAGATGCAGGCCTTGATCCACACGGGGAACAGGGCAAGCGTGTACTGCTGTCCTCGCCAGGTCGGCAGCCCACGTGAGGCGACCAGGAAGAGGATCTGGTTGACCAGCATGAAGGGCAGGAAGCGCAGGAAGAACGGCGCGGCGTAGCTGGTCACGGGAAGCACGCCTGCGGTGAGGAACAAGATGGGGGAGACCAGGTACACGACGCTGGCGAAGCCCGACAGGTAGCTCCACATCGTCGAGAAGTACATCACGCGTTGTGGAAGCGAGAGACCCCGAACGAGCAGGGGGTTCTCCTTGAGCATCACCTGTACGGTCCCCTGAGCCCAGCGCAGACGCTGCGTCAGCGCTGCGCCCAGGCCCTCGGGGGCGAGACCCTGGGCCAGGATCTCGTTGTGATAGACGCTCTTCCACCCGTTCGCGTGGAGCCGCATGGCGGTCGCCATGTCCTCGGTGACAGAGATCGTCGCCATCGGGAGAAGCGCCTGGGCCTCGTCGGACCGACCCACGTCGATCGCGAGCACGGTGCTCTGCACAGCTGCCAGCTCGTGCACCGGGCTGAACTGTGGGCTGGACAGTCGAGCCAGCACTTCCTGGCTGTGCCCGCTGTCGATGCCGACCCGGTGGTCGGCCCCGTCCAGGGAGTCGAGGTCCGCCGCGATCTGGGCCAGGTCATGGGCGACGGCCTCGTGCGAGAGGACGTTGATCCGAGCCTGAAGACGGTACGTGACCTCGCCGATCGGTTCGCCGTTGCCGATCTGCGTCAGCGCTACGGCGATTGCTTCCGAGGTCTCGGACAGCGCCGCCCGGGTCGCTGCGTCGCCGGCCTTCCGCGCCGCGCGCCGCACCACGCTGCTGGCCTCCTTGAGTCGGCGGATCACCGCCTTCTGGGTCGCGTTCACATAGCCGAGGATGCCGAGCTCCATGAGGGCTTCTCGCCGTAGCACGGCGTTGGAGCCGCAGAAGAAGGCGGCGCCCCACCCGTCCTTTCCCTCAAGGATCGGTCCGTAGAACAACGGCGCCTGGCTGCCCAGAGGGTCGGAGCGCGGCACGTTGGTGAAGTACTGGGGGGTCTGGACAAGAGCGACCTGGTGGTCCGAGAAGTAGCCGAGAGTACGGTCCAGGATCTGCGGCTGGGGAACCATGTCGGCGTCGAGGACGAGGATGAACTCGGCCGTGGTCTGCAGCAGAGCGTTGTTGAGGTTGCCTGCCTTGGCGTGTCGCGGCTTACCCGCCCATTCCTGGCCGCGCGTCACATAGCCCAGGCCGAGCCTGTCAGCAGCGTCGCTGAGCTCGGTCCGGTCGCCATCGTCCAGGATCCACGTGCGGTGGGAGTAGCTGATGCGCTCGGCCGCAGCGGCGGTGTTCAGGACGAGGTCGACGGGTTCGTCGTACGTCGTGATGAACACGTCGACGGTTGCGCTGACTGGCGCTTTGGGTGGTTCGCCGCGCTGCCGAGCCCTCCACATCGTCATGCCGAAGAGCGCGAGGTCGATGATGCTGTACGTCTCCGCCAGCACCAGCGGCACCGAGATCCACCACGCGCTCCAGTTCACTGACGCCAGCCAGCGCCACACCACGTAGTTGAGGCCGAGCACCAGTGCCACGGTGACCCAGACGCGCAGTACCCAGAGTCGCTTCCTCTCCTTGGTGCTCGTCGTGTACGGGGTCGGGCTGGGCGATGTCACGGTCTGCGTCCCTCTCTGTGGAACATCACGGCCGTCGCGTCGTCTCCGGTCTCCGTGGCGCCGTCGGGTCCCTTGCACAGGACCTCGGCGAGCTCCTGGGGCGAGCGGATCGATGGCTCGGACCTCAGCTGGCGGATCGCGTCCATGAGCAGGTCAACCGATCCGCCCCAGCGGTCGAGGACCCCGTCACTGACCATGAGCAGCGACTCGCCCGACGCGAGGTCGGTGTGGATGTCGGACCACTCGCTACCGATCCCCAGGGGCAGGTCCCGGGTGGAGAGGCGCTCGACAGCCCGGCCGTCCTCCCGCACGATGAAGCTGAGCCCGTGCCCTGCGTCGGCCAGGCGTGTCTCCCCGGAGATCAGGTCGATGGCGGCGTAGCCGAGTGTGACGAACGCCTGGCTGCGGGTCAGGTCGTCCTCGAGGATCCGTGCGCCCTCGGCGAGCGCGTCGGCCGGGCTGCTCTCAGGGCTGGTCGCCCGAAGAGACGCGCGGGCTGCGGCAGCGAGGATCCCCGCCCCGGCGCCCTTGCCCATCACGTCGCCGAGGGTCATGACGGCACAGCGGCCGACGATCCTCAGGTCGTAGAAGTCGCCGCCCACCTGTCGTGCCGCCACCGCTGCTGACCCGTGGTCCCACCCGGGATGCGACGGAAGCTCGGAGGGAGTCAGTGCGCGTTGCACCTCACCGGCCCGCTGGAGCTCTTCCGCGTCCTGCCGCTGCGCGCGTGAGGCGGCTCGTCGCTCCGACGAGACGGTCAGGGAGATGAGCAGCACGATGATTGCCATGGACAGCTCGAACGCCTGCAGCAGAGTGGCCGCCGTGACCGGGCCGAACCTGTCGAAGGCGAAGGGCCCGTGTCCGTTCGCGCTCGTGTAGGACGCGATGACAGCGATCGCGAGCATCTCCACGAGCAGCCACCGGCAACTGAACCAGAGGGCGCCCACCACGGGCGGAATGATCGCAAGGAACGACAGGGGGAAGTCGTTGGTGCGGAAGACCAGGACGGCCACGATCAGCGCAACGCACATCTGGACGATGGTGAGTGGGAGCCCGATGTGCCGCTCGCGTGGCGGCAACCCCATGAACACCGGTGCCACCAGCAACATGCCGGCGGCACGTCGTGGCCCCTCGGAGAACAGCTGCAGCATGGCGGTGTGGGCATCGCCCATGGCCAGCGTTGTCACCGCGATCGTCGCGTCGTACGCACTCGCCGCGACCACCACCGCGAGCACCAGCCAGGCGAGGTCGCCCCGCGTGGCCAGCCTCGGAGTCCTGCTCCCGCGTGGGCGGAGGATCAGGGTGCCGATGGCCATCTCCACACCAGCACCGATCGAGGAGGAGATCGCCAGGGGGACGGACCCGTACTGGGCGAAATTCGCCCCCAGGAGCACGATGCCGACTGTGAGGCACCCCAGCCACAGGCGGTGGCGCGGGGTCCGGATCCCCAGTCCGATGGCCAAGCCTGACGCGGGCCACCAGACAGCCGCCACCGCCGCCGAGGGCCGTGTGAGGACGGAGAACCAGCCGAGCGCGAAGATCCCGAGCACGGTCGCCACCACCAGGGCCGCGTGCTGCGCGCGCCCTGGCAGCAGCTGGTGCGACGACGGACCAGGGCGGCCTTGAACTGTGGCCGGCCGGCCGGGCTCGCGTCGCTCAGAGCCGACAGAAGTGATCGTGGTCACGTTCTGAGTGCCTCGTGGTCTTTCCCCAGGGAAATGGGGTTGGCATGCATGTGCGACGTGGCTCCTGCCCCCAGCAGGACCCCAGCCGTACGGGTGGTGGAGCGCTTCGTGCCTCTACCGCACATCAGCATGCCGGGATACCCCTCCCACGGTCCTCGTCATGGCGACTTCCTCACGTCCACGAGAACGACACAGGCCCATCGCCCAACGGGGGGAGCGGACCGAGTGTCCCTGGCTGTCCCGACATCCGACGGTCGAGGCCGGGCATCGTCGAGGCCGCGCTGGTTGAGGGCGGTCCTGACCCCCATGTGGAAGACGGCTCGTTCAGACTGTCGACAAGGTCGTACGTGCGGCCCCATAGTTGCTCCCGGGTCATGGTCGCTTCGGGAAGGTCTCTCGTGTTGTTCTTTCGTCGGTTCG
>DAIEHO010000192.1 GCA_027353565.1 Propionibacteriaceae bacterium | reverse complement strand
GGCGACCCGGTGGACGCGTTCAGCGCGATCGTGCACAAGGACAAGGCGTACAACTACGGCGTCGTGATGGCGGAGAAGCTCAAGAAGCTCATCCCGCGGCAGCAGTTCGAGATCCCCATCCAAGCGGCCATCGGTGCCCGGGTGATCGCCCGCGAGACGGTTCGCGCCGTACGCAAGGACGTCCTGGCCAAGTGCTACGGCGGTGACATCACCCGGAAGCGCAAGCTGCTCGAGAAGCAGAAGGAGGGCAAGAAGCGCATGAAGATGGTCGGTCGCGTCGAGGTCCCCCAGGAAGCCTTCGTCGCTGCGCTCAGCACCGGCGGGGAAGCCTCCGACAAGCGGTGACGCGCGTCGCCATCGTCGGCAACGGTGGCTCTGGCAAGACCTGGCTCTCGTTGCGCCTGGCTGATGCGCTCCACGTCCCCGCGGTCCACCTCGACCTGTACCGCTACGACGCCTCCGGGAACGTCCGCCCACGGCCTGTCTTCCGCCGAGAGGTGAACGACAGCCTCGTCCGGAGCGCCGACTGGGTCGCTGACGGCAACTACCTCGGCGCGATCGACGACCGGCTGGCGCTGGCGGACGTCGTGATCCATCTCGACCTGCCCGTCCTCGTGTGCCTCGCGGGGGTCTTGGGGCGCCGGCTGCGGCACCGGGGCAGGCGAGCCGAGGACCCCGCCCACGTGGACCGGTTCGACCTGGGGTTCGTCTACTACATCCTCACGTTCCGCCGCCAGATGCGGCCCCGCCTCCTGGCCGCCCTGGGCGACTCGACAGTCCAGCTCCTGCACGTACGAACCCGGAGACAGGCCCGCGCACTCGCGGACCGGGTCGCCGTCCTCGGGCGGCTGCCGGACTGAGCCGTACAGCTCCGGGGGCGTGGCCGTTAGGCCCCCGCAGGGTTTCGCCGGGAAGTCTGGTCGGCAGTCGTACGTACACATCCGGAGCCGCACCTGATCACGCCTACACCTGCCGCGAGAGCCTTCGCCCGCGGAAGCCGCCGCGAGCTGCGACGTGTCGCGGCACTCCTCGGTACGGAGACGGTGGGCGGGTTATTCCTCGTCGGTGCGGCCGTCGCCGCGCCGGTGTGGGCCAACTCGGGGTGGTCGTCCTCGTACAGCGCGCTCCGCGACACCCGCTGGGTCCTGAGTCGCTGCACCTTCACCTGACCGTCGGGCAGTGGGCGGCTGACGGCCTGCTCGCGGCGCGGACAGACGCGAGCCACGGCGGGCTCCACGATCGGGCACCGACCAGCGTCGCCGGTCGGCCGGGGGACCGGCTCCCCGTCAGATCACCGAGTGCTTGGCCCGGCGCCGGCGCTCGCGGCGGAAGAGGAGCCAGGCTGCGAGGAGGCCGCCGATCGCACCGCCGAGGTGGCTCTGCCACGAGACGCCCGTGCTCATCGGGAAGACGCCGAGCAGCACGGAGCCGTACACGAACATGACGACCAGGCCGAGCACGATGTGCGGCCAGCGGCGGCTCAGGAATCCGCGGACGACGAGGTAGGTGATCCAGCCGAAGATCACGCCCGACGCGCCGATGACGACGTAGTGGATCGGTGTGAGCAGCCACGCGAGGACGCCCGAGGTGATCCAGCCCGTCACGGTCGCGACGATCCACTGCCTCAGGCCGCTGGCCCACAGGACCGTGCCGAGGACGAACAGCGGGACCGAGTTGGCCGCGACGTGGGCCCAGCTCACATGGAGCAGCGGCGCGAAGAGGATGCCGTCGAGGCCGATGAGGTTCCACGGTCGAACGCCCAGCTGGTCCAGCGCGTGGTTGCTCAGCGTGTCGACACCCTCGATGAGCCACAGGGCAGCGACGACCGCGGCCATGACGATGGCTCCCTTGCGGATCCTGGGCCAGTCGAACGCGTTGCTTGCCATGGGTCCAGGATGGCACGGACCGGCTAGCCTCATGCGGTGGCTGGTCCTCTTCCCGATGGTGATCCCGTACCCGACGACGGGTCGCTTCCGGCGTCCGCCCTGGAGGCGGGCGACGGGTCGCTCGCCCTGTACCTGCACGTGCCGTTCTGCGCGACCCGCTGTGGCTACTGCGACTTCAACACGTACACCGCGGCGGAGCTCGGGGCCTCGCCGGGCGCCTCGCAGACCTCGTACGTGACGGCGGCCCTCGCGGAGATCGCTCTGGCGCGGCGAGTGCTCGGGCCACGAACGGTGACGAGCGTCTTCGTCGGGGGCGGTACGCCCACGTTGCTGGCCAGCGACACGCTCGTGACGCTCCTCGGGGCGATCCGTGAGACGTTCGGCCTGGCCGACGGTGCCGAGGTCACGACCGAGGCGAACCCCGAGTCGGTGACGCCGTCCTCGCTCGCCGCGCTGCGCGTCGGCGGCTTCACGAGGATGTCGTTCGGCATGCAGTCGGCCGTACCGCACGTGCTCCACACACTCGACCGCGTCCACACCCCCGGACGGGCCGTGCAGGCGGTCGCCGAGGCACGGGCAGCCGGCTTCGACGACGTGTCGCTGGACCTCATCTACGGCACGCCCGGCGAGTCGGTCGCGGACTGGCGCACGTCTCTCGAGACAGCCCTCGCGGCAGAGCCCGAGCACGTCAGCGCCTATGCACTCATCGTCGAGGACGGCACCCCGCTGGCCAGGCGAATCCGCCGTGGGGAGCTGCCGGCCCCCGACGACGACGACCTCGCCGACAAGTACGAGCTCGCCGACGAGATGCTCGGCACGGCCGGCTACGACTGGTACGAGCTCAGCAACTGGGCGCGCCCCGGTCACGAGTGCCGCCACAACGTCGCGTACTGGCGTTCGACGGACTGGTGGGGGATCGGTGCCGGCGCACACTCGCACGTCGGCGGCGTGCGCTGGTGGAACGTGAAGCACCCCGCGGTGTACACGGACAGGCTGGCGGGCTCCCGCAGCCCCGGTCACGCTCGTGAGGTCCTCACCGGCGACCAGCGGCGTGCCGAGCAGGTGCTGCTCGAGATCCGCCTCGCGGACGGCCTGCCCGAGTCGCGGCTCCTGGCGAGCGAGCAGGCCCGGGTCGACGACCTCGCCGCTCGGAAGCTGCTCGTACGAGTCGGTGACCGGCTCGTCCTGACCCTCGAGGGACGTCGGCTCGCCGACGCCGTCGTCCGGGACCTCCTCGACTGAAGGCTCCCGCCCGCGGCGCGTCCTGCCCAGGGCCGCGCCTGTTCCTGGCCTAGCCTCGCGAGGTGCCCATCGATCGATACCGCCGTGACGTACTCGCGCCGGAGAACCAGCCGCGCAAGGTTCCGCCTCCGAAGGTGACCGTGGAGCGGGACATGGTCGTCGAGGAGGGGGCGACGGGCTTCTG
The DNA here is from genome assembly GCA_027353565.1 of Propionibacteriaceae bacterium. GTDB lineage: Bacteria > Actinomycetota > Actinomycetes > Propionibacteriales > Propionibacteriaceae > Fen-668. The sequence continues at coordinate 1,190 of DAIEHO010000192.1, read as the reverse complement.
CGGCGCGGTGGTTGCCTGGGAGAACGGGATCGTGGTTCTCGAGGACCGCAAGCTGAGGCGTCGCTCGTTCCCCATGGGCAAGGGCTTCCTGCTCGACGGCAAGCCGGTCGAGCTCGTCTCCCCGGCACGGCAGGCGCCCGTCCGCGCGACGCACACGGCGTCAGGCTCCCGGGTCGCCGAGAGCGCCCGGGCGAAGGTCGCCGTCCCGAGCAGGATCTATGTCGAGGGCCGCCACGACGCGGAGCTCGTCGAGAAGGTATGGGGCGACGACCTGCGCCACGTCGGCGTCGCCGTCGAGTACCTGGGCGGCGTGGACGACTTGCCCGCGATCGTGGAGCAGTTCCGGCCGAGCAAGGACCGCCGGCTCGGGGTGCTCGTCGACCACCTCGTACCGGGCAGCAAGGAGTCGCGGCTCGTCGATGCGGTGCGGTCCGGGGGGCACGGGCAGCACCTGCTCGTCACGGGCCACTCGTACATCGACATCTGGCAGGCGGTGAAGCCCAGCGCGATCGGGATCCCCGCCTGGCCCGAGGTGCCCAAGGGTGAGGACTGGAAGAAGGGCACCTGCAGGCGCCTGGGCTGGCCGTACGCCGAGCAGGCCGACATCGCGGCTGTCTGGAAGGCCATCCTTGCGAAGGTGACGACCTGGAAGGACCTCGACCGGCGACTCGTCACCGAGGTCGAGCGGCTCATCGACTTCACGCAGGACCTCTGAGGAGCACAGTCCTGAGAACCGCCGCTCGGAACGGCCCCGCTACCGGTACGGAGCGCTCACAGTGGTCGAGCAGCGAGGATCGGGCTCGCTGGGCCTCTACCCTTGCCCCGTGGCTGAACTCCTGCATGGCGAGTACAAGATTCCCGGCGGCAAGCTCGTGGCGGTCGACCTGCGGGTCGACGAGGGCCATCTCGCCGACGTCCGCGTCAGCGGCGACTTCTTCCTCGACCCCGACGAGGCGCTGGAGGTCATCGACGGAGCGGTCGAGGGTCTGAGCTCAGCCACGGCTGTCGGCGAGATCGCGACGCACATCGAGGCGGCCCTCGCCACGGCTCGTACCGAGGCCGTCCTCACACGTCCGGTCACGATGGCCGGGTTCGACGCGCGAGCGGTGGCGATGGCGGTCCGGCGCGCTCTCGGCCACTCGACCGGTTGGGGCGACCACACGTTCACCTATCTCGACCCGGGACCGCTC
>DAIEHO010000174.1 GCA_027353565.1 Propionibacteriaceae bacterium | reverse complement strand
GCGCGGACGCCGTCCCCCCGTACCGGCGGCCGAGGATCTGGACGATCGACGAGTTCGAGGGCAGGTACGTGCCCAGCCCCAGCGTCATTCCGCTGAGACACACCCACACCAGCGCCAGGGGTGGACGGTGGTCCGCGGCCGTCAGGGCCGTGACGAAGAGCACGGTGACGGCTGCGGTCTGGACCGCGACGGCGACGCGCCTGAGCACGTGCGGACCGGTCCGGAGCACGAGCAGGCGGTAGATGACGTTGACCGATGACAACTTCGCGTCGATCGTTGCCGCCGTCGAGGAAGGACGAGGGGTATACGACAACATCAAGAAGTACCTCATGTACCTGCTGTCCTCGAACGCCGGCGAGATCGGTCTGATGGTGGGTACGGCGGTCCTCGGTCTGCCGTTGCCCCTCACAGCCGTACAGATCCTCTACGTGAACCTGGCCACGGACGGCCTACCCGCTCTCGCTCTCGCTGTGGACCCGCCGCAGCGCGACCTCATGGACCGGCCGCCCCGCAGCCGTCGCAGCGGCATCTTCACGCGACCTGTCGTCGCCCTGATGCTGGCCGGCGGAGGATGGCTGACCCTCGTCAACACCGGCTTGTTCCTGTGGCTCATCCGTTCAGGTCGAGCCGTGGAGGATGCCATGAGCATGGTGTTCGTCTGCCTCGTGCTCATCCAGCTCCTCAACGCGTACAACTTCCGGTCGGACCGGCACTCCGCACTGGTACGGCCGCTCGCGAACCGATGGCTGAACTCCGCTGTCCTCTGGGAGGCGGCTCTCCTGCTGGCCATCGTCTACGTCCCGGTCCTGCAAGGCGTGTTCGGCACCTACGCCCTCTCCGCGTCCGACTGGATGGTGCTGCTGGCCCTGTCGCTCTCGGTCGTTCCGGTTCTCGAGTCCGTCAAGTACCTGGTCCGGCGAGGATGGTTCGCCGAGGTCGACCCGGCCGAAGGGCGCGTTCGCTCGTGAGATGGGCGGCTCGGAGAGGCCAAGACCTGACACGCGCGACGTCCCGGGCCCGGCGGCCACCCCCTGCGGGCCCTGCCTAGACTCAGCCCGTGACCTATCCGACGACCCGACGTGGAGACGCCGTCGACACCCTGCACGGCCACGAGATCGCCGACCCCTACCGATGGCTCGAGGACCCGGACTCCGACGAGACACGGGCCTGGGTCGACGCTCAGCGCGCGACCACCGAGGCGTACCTCGAGACCCTCCCCAGCCGGCCGTGGTTCTCTTCGACGATGAGGCAGGTCGCCTCGAGGCCGCGGGCCGGCATCCCGCACGGGTACGGAGGGTGGTGGTTCCTCAACCGCAACGACGGCACGACGCCGCAGGACGTCTGGTACGTCGGGCGCACCGTCGCGGAGGTCGCGGATCCGGGGGCGCGGGTCATGCTCGACCCCTCGAGCTGGTCGGAGGACGCCACGAGCTCGCTGAGCACGTTCACGGCCAGCGACGACGGCCGGTACATGGCGGTGGCACGGTCGGACGCCGGCTCGGACTGGCAGCGGATCCACGTGCTCGAGGTCGAGACCGGGCAGGACGTCGGGGAGCCGGAGCTGGTCACGAAGTTCGCCGAGCCGACATGGCTGCCCGACAACGTCTCCTACCTCTACAACGCGTTCACCGACCCGGGCGACGCGGTCGGCACCCAGACCGAGGCCCTGGGCCGGCCGCGCGTGATGCGGCACACGCTGGGCGGTCGTACGGAGCTCGTCGCCGACCTGCCCGAGCTCGACCGGATCATCTTCGACTGGGACGTCAGCCACGACGGTCACTGGCTGTGGCTGCTGCCGCGACAGGGCACCGAGAACCGCAACATGCTCTGGGCGCATCCGCTCGTGACGCGCGAGGGGCGTACGGAGATCGGGGAGCGGGTCGTCCTGGTCGGCGAACCGGACGCCGAGTACACGGTGATCCGGTCGGTGGGCCAGCCTGGATCCGGGGCCAGGCTGCTCGTGCTCACCGACCTCGACGCGTCCCGCGGGCGGGTCGTGTCGTTCGACCTCGACGCGGCAGTCGCAGGGGCCGACCCTGGTCTGACAACGGTGGTTGCGGAGGGGGACGACGTGATCTCCCGGGTGATCGCTGCCGGTGAGCACCTGCTCGTGGAGCGGCTGGTCGACGCAACGCCGCGCATCAGCCGGTACGGGCTCGACGGCACCGACCTCGGCCCCATCGACCTCCCGGCCGGCGCGACGGTCTCCACGGACGGGTCGCCGAAGCGCCGCATGGCGTACGTGGGGATCTCGACGGTGACCGAGCCGACCGCGGCGTACGAGATCGACAGCGCGACCGGCGCGACCCGCGCCCTCGATCTGGTCGACTCCGGGTCAGGCGTCGCCGGGCCGTACACGGTCGAGCGGGGTCGGGCGACGAGCGCGGACGGCACGCAGGTCCCGTACTTCCTCATCCGGCCGGCCAACGCCCCAGCGGCACAAGCGCCGACCCTGCTGTACGGGTACGGCGGCTTCAAGGTCCCCGTCCTCGCCGACTACCGGCCCGGCTGGTCCGGGTGGCTGGCCGCCGGGGGAGTACTGGTCATCGCGAACCTGCGCGGCGGCGGCGAGTACGGCTCCGACTGGTACGACGACGGCCGCCTCGACGCCAAGCAGCACGTCTTCGACGACGTCATCGCGGTCGCCGAGCACCTCGTCGAGACCGGCGTCACGACCCCGGCCCAGCTCGCGCTGCACGGCCGCAGCAACGGAGGTCTCCTCGTCGGCGCGGCGATGACCCAGCGGCCCGACCTGTTCGCCGTGGCTCTGCCGACCGTCGGTGTGCTGGACATCCTCCGGTTCCACCTGTTCACGATCGGTGCCGCCTGGATGTCCGACTACGGCAACCCCGACGACCCCCACGACTTCGAGGTCGAGCTCGCGTACTCGCCGCTCCACAACGTCCGTGAGGGCACGTCCTACCCTGCGACGCTCGTCGCCACAGGCGACCACGACGACCGCGTCGTACCGCTGCACAGCCACAAGTTCACGGCCACGCTGCAGCGTGCCCAGGCCGGCGACGCCCCGATCCTCACGCGGATCGAGGTCTCGACGGGTCACGGCGCCGGCAAGCCGGCCCAGGTGCAGGCCGCCGAGTGGGCCGATCTCCTCGCCTTCGCCGCCCACCACACCGGGCTGGTGCCGCAGCCGGTTCGCTGACGTCCTGTTCGGCGCGCTCGGGATCACCCCGGACGCCTGCGTCTGTCCGTGCCCCAGGAGGACGGGCGCTCAGGCGATGCGGTCGATCACGCGGGTCGTCGGGACCGGGACCGGCTCCGTTCCGTACACGACGGAACTCTCCAGCGCCTCCAAGGCCCTGGCCATCTTCGCCTGGTCGGTCGTGTGGAGCGTGAGTACGGGCTCGCCGGCGGTCACCCGGTCGCCCGGCTTGCGGTGGATCTCGACGCCGGCTGCGAGGTCGACGGGGTCCTCCTTGCGGGCACGACCTGCGCCGAGCCGCCAGGCGGCCACAGCGAT
>DAIEHO010000157.1 GCA_027353565.1 Propionibacteriaceae bacterium | reverse complement strand
CCGATGCCGCGGCCCGCCTCGTCGTCGCAGGCGCCTCGGAGGTGACGATCCACTCCTGCGACCTCACCGACGAAGCGGCGGTCGGGGCTCTCGCCGTCGACCTCGCAGGCGACCCGATCGAAGGTCTCGTGCTGGCCGCCGGAGGGAACTGGTCGGGCGAAGGCGAGGGGCTGGCGAAGGTCGGGTCGGAGTGGCGGACCAACTTCGAGGGCAACGTCATGACGACGGTGCTCCTCACGGAGGCGTTGCTCGGACAGCTGGCGCGTCCGGAGGGCCGCATCGTGGCGATCTCCTCGATCGCGGGCATCCGCGGATCCGGTTCGTACGGAGGCGCCAAGGCCGCTGTCCACGGCTGGATGTGGTGGATGGCCGGACGCCTCGCGAAGGACGGCATCACGGTCAACTGTGTCTCGCCCGGCTTCGTCCCCGAGACCGACTTCTGGCAGCCGCGCATCCAACGGGATCCCAGCGTGTACGACGACCGCGTCGCCCAGATCCCGATGGGCCGTCCCGGAAGGGCGTCGGAGGTCGCCGAAGCGGTCTCCTACTTGCTCAGTCCCGACGCCGGCTGGACCACCGGCCAGATCCTCGGAGTCAACGGAGGTAACGTCCTCGGACGCTAGCCGGGAGGCCCCGCGGGGAGCGCTCGTCGCGGCCAGCGACTACAGCTCGAGGCCCGGGTACAGTGGATGCCCGGCGAGCAGCTCGTCGGTACGGGACTGGATGCTCTTCGCGACGGCCTCATCGAGGACGTACTTCGCCTTGCCCGGCGCCCCCGACCTCGTCGGGGCGGGGGTCGTCGCGGAGAGCACATCGGCGATGAGGTCCGCGACGGCGGTGAACTCGTCGGGCCCGAAGCCGCGGCTGGTCAGGGCGGGCGTTCCGATCCGGACACCGCTGGTGTACCAGGCGCCGTTCGGGTCGGCCGGCACGGAGTTGCGGTTCGTGACGACGCCGGAGTCGAGCAGCGCCGACTCCGCCTGACGGCCGGTCAGCCCGTACGGGCTCACGTCGAGCAGGACGATGTGGTTGTCGGTGCCGCCCGTGACGAGCCTGACGCCGCGCCTGAGCAGTCCGTCGGCGAGCACCTTGGCGTTGTCGGCCACGGCCTGCGCGTACGTCTGGAAAGACTCCGTACGGGCCTCGGCGAACGCGACCGCCTTGGCCGCCATGACGTGGCTGAGCGGACCGCCGAGCACCATCGGGCAGCCCTTGTCGACGGCGTCGGCGTACTCGGCGGTGGCGAGCACGAAGCCGCCACGAGGGCCGCGAAGCGACTTGTGCGTCGTGGAGCCGATGACATGGCCGTAGGGGACCGGGTTCTCCTCGCCGGTGAAGACCTTGCCCGCCACGAGCCCGGCGAAGTGGGCCATGTCGATGAACAGCGTGGCGCCCACCTCGTCGGCGATCTCACGCATCTTCGCGAAGTTCACACGGCGCGGGTAGGCCGAGTAGCCGGCCGCGATGATGAGCGGCTTGAACTCCAAGGCATCGGCGCGGAGCTTGTCGTAGTCGATGAGCTGCGAGGTGGGATCGGTCCCGTACGACTTCTGGCGGAACATCTTGCCGGAGATGTTGTGGCGGAAGCCGTGGGTGAGGTGGCCGCCGGCGTCGAGCGCCATGCCCATGACGCGTTGCGTGTTGAACTCCCGGCGGAGATCTTCCCAGTCGTCCTCGGCGAGGTCGTTGACGGTCTTGGCGCCGAGGCGCTCCAGCGTCGGCGACTCGATGCGGTGGGACAGGATCGCCCAGTAGGCCACGAGGTTGGCGTCGATGCCGGAGTGCGGCTGTACGTAGGCGTACTCGGCCCCGAACAGCTCGCGCGCGTGCTCGGCGGCGACGCTCTCGACCGTGTCGACGTTCTGGCAGCCGGCGTAGAAGCGGTGCCCCACCGTCCCCTCGGCGTACTTGTCACTCAGCCAGGTGCCCATCGTGAGCAGCACGGGCAACGATGCGTAGTTCTCGCTGGCGATGAGCTTGAGCGACCCCCGCTGGTCGGTCAGCTCCTGCTTCGTCGCCGCCGCGATCCGGGGCTCGACCGATCCGATGACCTCGAGGATCTGGCGGTACGCGTTGCTGGCAGTGGCGGTGACGTCGCTCACGGGCTTCTCCCTCGTTGGTGGCGCGCTCAGCCTATCGGTGGTCTCCGACAGGTTCGCCCGGGTTCCACGGCTCTCGACGGCCGAGAGCCGTGAGGAGTCCCGGGCTCAGCTGGACGGGGGACGCACCACGTCACTCCGCGAGTCGGCTGAGCTCCAGCTCCACGAGGCGGCGTGAGTCGGCGCCGGTGAGGATCCGTACCGGCCTGCGAGGTGTCCACGCCGCGTAGCTGTCGCCCTCGCCCTTGCCGGCGATCGTCTTCGCCCGTCCGAAGCTCTGGCCGCAGTCGACGCGGATGGGCGCTTCCTCCCACGTGAACGCGTCCGGCGCGAGCAGGTAGCTGACCGCTGTCGAGTCGTGGACGAAGATGCCGTCGAGGCCCTCGTACGTGGTGTGGAAGTCGACGTAGCAGGGCAGTATCCGGGCCAGGTGCTCGGCGCGCGGGTTGCTCATGGCCCCTATCCGCGCGAGGTCCGCATGCGTCATCTGCACCTTGTGCGTCACGTCCAGCCCGGCCATCGTGATCGGGCAGTCTGCGCCGAACACGATGTCCGCAGCCTCCGGGTCGTTGTGGATGTTGGCCTCGGCCGACGGGTTGACGTTCCCTGGGCAGAACGCGTTGCCACCCATCAGCACGATCTCGCGCAGGTTCTCGGTGAGCTTCGGCTCGAGGCGCATCGCGAGCGCGATGTTCGTCAGGGGCCCGACCGGTACGAGGGTGATCTCGCCGGGAGCAGCCATGACGCTCCGGACGATGAACTCGGCGGCGCTCTCGGCAACGGCGCTCGCCGTCGGCGCGGGGATGCCGGCGTTGCCCTGCCCGTCGGCGCCGTGGACGAAGTCGACCGGGCCGCCGTACGTCGCGACCAGTGGGGTGTCGGCCCCGCGCGCGACCGGGACGTCGCTCCGCCCTGCCAGCTGCAGCAGGGCGAGCGCGTTGTACGTGGTGGTCTCCGTCGTCGCGTTGCCGAAGACCGTGGTCAGGCCCAAGACGTCCAGCTCAGGAGACGAGAGCGCGTAGAAGATCGCCATGGCGTCGTCGACGCCCGGGTCCGTGTCGATGATGATCCTGCGAGGTTCCGTCACGTGCCAGAGCGTACGGGCTCGAGCGGCGCCCGTGCCGAACCGCCCGTGGACGACAAGCTGTGGCCAGATCGCCCTCCGGGTCCGTCGACCGGGGCCGCATCCCCCAAACGGGTGGCTGCGCTCGGTGGTGCCACCTCCTAGGGTCGATCGGGTCAGCCGGACCCAGGGGGGCACGTGATCATCTACGGCGCGCACGCTGTTGCGTGGCGGCCTGTCGTCTGACGGCCGATCCCTCCGGCGGACCGGCCGGGGGATGACGGACACCAAGGCGGGCATCTCGTAGCCTTACCTTCGTTCGTGGGTCCGGTACACCCCCGCCCGTATCTCGTGGAATGATCAGCGACAGCAGGGAAACCCCAACCTGACCACTCCAGGGAGACCGATGACCGAGAAGGTGGGCCTGAGGGTCGCCTTGATCGACGACCATCCGGCAATCCTGCGAGCGGTCATGGGGGAGATCTCGGCGGCGTTCAGCGTGGCCGAGGTGTGTCGCGCGCAACACGTGGACGAGGTGCTCGCGACCCCCGGCCCGTACGAGGTCGTGGTCCTCGACGTACAGCTCGGCGACGACAGCGACCCCGCCGATAACGTACGACGCCTTGCCGACAAGGGCTGGCCGGTCCTGCTCTACACGCAGGAGGCCAACCCTCGGTTGGTGGCGCGGTGCTTCCGAGCCGGCGCCAAGGGCATCGTCGGCAAGAGCCACGAGCTCGCGGACCTGCTGGAGGCTGTGGGTCTCATCGCCGACGGGCAGCCGTACCTGTCGGGGGAGTGGGCGTCCGTGCTGAGAAGCGACGCCGCCGTCATCCCGTCGCTCGCGCCGCGCGAGGCCGAGGCCTTGCGGATGTACGCCTCCGGCCTGCCCATGAAGTCGGTCGCACGGCGCATGGGGATCTCGCCCGAGACGGTGAAGGACTACCTGATGCGCGTGCGGCGCCGCTACGACGAGGTGGGACGGCCGGCGGCGACCAAGACGGAGCTGTACGTACGAGCCATGGAGGATGGCCTGGTCAACCCGCCAACGGGCATCTCGTGACCTTCCAGGACCCGCTCGCCGGCCGGGCCATGGCCCGAGGCGCTCGTACCGTCGGGCTGGGACTCGCCGGCGCCTGGTGGGTCGCCAGCCTGGTGGCCATCCTGACCGGCCCTCGGTTCGCCTCCCCCACCTTCGAGGACGGCGCCCTCCTTGTGCTCGCGATACCGCTGGTCTGGGGACTCACCTCGCTCCGCTCTCTCGACGGTCCCGTGAACGAGCTCCAGGTCTTCGTCGTCATGGGCCTGGTGATCCGGCTGGTGGAGCCGTTCGTCGGGTACCAGCCGGCAGGCTCGGTTGACTACTCGCCGCTCATGCCCGTCCTGACCGCGTCCGCAGCCCTGCTCGGCTTCGTCGTCGTCCCCCGCTGGGCGATCCCGATGATCGCCCTCCACGCAGGCGTGATCATGAGCCAGCGGGTGGCCGTCGTCGGCTGGCTCCAGAGCACCGCCGAGGCCGTGGACTTCCTGGTCTCGGACCTCATCATCATGATCGTCATCTGGGCACTTCGCGAAGGGCTCGACCGGGTGGCCCTCGCGACCGCGGGAGCACTGGACGCGGAGACCCGGGCGACATCGGCTCGGCATCGGGCGGTGATCCGCCAGAGGCTGGACGGCCTGGTCCACGACAAGGTCCTGGCGGCGCTCACTCTCGCGTTCCGCGGGCTGGACTCCGAGGCTGCCGGCCTCGCCCGCGACGCCCTGACCGAGCTCGCTCCCGAGCCGGGCAGGGCGCGCCCGGCGTCGCTGCCCGACTCGCTCGCGGTGATCTCCGAGCACGCCCACCTGCTGGGGATCGACCTGACGCTCGACGCGGACGGCTGGCCCACGGGTCCGGAGGGCGACGCGCTGCGCGCGGCGACGTGCGAGGCCCTCACCAACGTGCTGCGCCACTCGGGCGTACGGCACGCGGAGATCCGTGCCTCTCGGCGGGACCGGCTCTTCGTCGTCGAGGTCGTCGACGACGGCGAGGGCTTCGACGTCGCGGCGATCCCGACCGACCGGCTCGGGGTCAAGGAGCGCATCGTCGGTGGGCTCGCCGCCGTGGGGATCCGGGCGGACATCAAGAGCCGCGTGGGTCAGGGCACCCGCATCACGATGACGGCCAGCATCGCCCCCGAGGATCCCGTGCGGAAGTGGTCGCGGCTGCCCAGGGCGATGTGGTGGGCGCTACCGCTGGCGGCGGTCTCGGTCGGTGCGCACATCGCGATCGGAGCCCTCCACCTGACCCAGGTGTACAGCGTCGGGGTCGTCATCGCGGGCATGGTGGCGATCCCAGCCCTCGCCGTGGTTGCCGCAACCGTCCGCAACCGCGGCACGGCGTGGTCCGGGATGCTCGCAGCCACCGTCCTCACCTGGGCGGTGCTGCTGAGCAACGTGCGCGACCCGTACGTGAGCGACTGGCGCACGTGGTTCATCGGGTCGCTGAGCGGTCTCGCCGCGATCATCGCGTGGCGTCGTGGCGCATGGCAGGGGCTGGCGGTCATCGTTCTCGGTACGGCGCTCGGGATCGTCGGTCTCGACCTGCGCGGCGAGACGTCCTGGTCGCCGGTCATCATGGCCACGGTGCAAGGGGTCGTGTACGCCCCTGCCGTGGGGTGGATCCGCTCGGTCATCGACCGTGCCGCCGACAAGACGGCGCGCCAGCTGCGTATCGCCGCCGACGCCGAGGTCGAGACCTCACTGGCCGAGGCGCTCGAGGAGCAGATCGCCGCGAGGCGGACGGCGCTGGACGTCGACACCGTCCCTCTGCTGCAGGCGATCGCCGCGGGAGGGCCGCTCAGCGACGACCAGCGCGCCAGGTGCCGTGACGTGGAGGCGTCCACCCGCGACCAGCTCGTCGCCCCCACTCTGCTGACGCGGGAGCTGGAGTCTGCGATCGGGACGGCTCGTGCGCGTGGCTGCCGTGTACGGATCTCGGGCGAGGCGACACCCGGACCCTCGCTGGACGCGTTGCGGGCCGCCGCCCTCGCGCTCCTCCTGCTGACCCGCCCCGGGGACCGCGTGACGCTCCGGGCATCGACGGACGGGGCGACGACGCACGGAACGGCCGTCCTCGTCGGGCCGCACGCAGCATCGCTGGCGCTGCCCGCGCTGCCTGCCGCATGTACGGTCGCTGACTCCGGCCTCGACCCCGACTCGATCCTCGTGGAGGTCGGGCCGGACGCGCCGGACCCGGGACCTGGTGCTTCGTGACGCGCGGGGCCCCGGCCGGCGCTCGACCCCCGGAGGGTGCCTCGGCTAGCGGTTGCGCGCGATCTCGTACAGGGCGATGCCGGCCGCGACCCCCGCGTTGAGGCTCTCGACGGAGCTCTCGATCGGGATGCGGGCGAGGTAGGTGCAGTTCTGGCGGACGAGCCGTGACAGGCCGTCGCCCTCGCTGCCCACGACGAGAAGGACGGGTCCGTCGAACGTCAGCTCGCTGACCTCGACCTCGCCCTCACCCGCCAGGCCGACGACAGTGAAGCCCATGTCAGCCGCCTGCGTCAGCACACGGTTGAGGTTCGTGGCCTTGGCGACGGGGATCCGCGCAGCGGCGCCGGCCGACGTCTTCCACGCGGCCGCGGTCATCTGGGCGGACCGTCGCTCGGGGATGATGACGCCCTGGGCGCCGAACGCCGCCGCCGAGCGGATGACCGCGCCGAGGTTGCGCGGATCGGTGATCTGGTCGAGCGCGACCAGCAGGCCCGTCTCGGCGTCGAGCGCGTCGGCCAGGACGTCGTCCGGGTGCGCGTACTCGTAGGACGGCAGCTGCAGCGCCACACCCTGGTGCACGGCACCTGCGGTCAGGCGGTCCATCTCATTGCGCGTCACCTGCAGCATCGGCATGGCGTTGGTTGCCGTGTACGTGAGGATCTCGCGCAGACGATCGTCGCGCTCGGCTCCTTCGGCGACATAGGCCGTCTTCACCGGCAGGCCGGCCTGCAGGGCCTCGAGCACGGGGTTGCGACCCACGACCCACTCCGCACCGGCACCGGGCTTCCCGGTCCTGGGCCCGCCACTGCCTCCGCGCTTCTGGGTCGACCTCTCGGCGAGCTCCTTGGAGCGGTACGCCTTGTGGTAAGGGCGGTCCTCGGCCTTCGGCGTCGGCCCCTTGCCCTCGAGCCCACGGCGGACCCGGCCACCCGAGCCGACCGTACGACCCTTGGCGCCGATGCCCTTGCCTGTCTTGCGTACGGCGCCTTGGCGCGACGAGTTCCCTGGCATCACAAGCTCCATCGAGGTCCGTTGGGGGTGTCCTCGACGGACACGCCCAGAGTGGTCAGCCGGTCGCGGATCGCGTCCGACGCGGCGAAGTCCTTGCGAACGCGCGCAGCCTGGCGCTGTTCGAGGAGCTCGGAGATCACGCCGTCGAGGATCGGGCGAAGGCGCGAGTCGCCACCGCCGGCCCAGACGGGGTCGTCGGCCCGAAGGCCGAAGACGTCGAGCATGCTCTGCACGGCGACGAGAGCGGTCTTGACCGCCTCCGCGTCTCCCGCCGTCAGGGCCTGGTTGCCGACGCGCACCATCTCGTACACGTCCGCCATCGCTGTCGACGTGCCGAGGTCCTCGTCGAACGCGGCCACGAAGGAGGCCGGCAGCGTCTCGTAGTCGGTGCCGACCGGTCCGACGAGCTCGGTCGCTCGGTCGACGAAGCCGTCGATGCGGGCGAGCGACGCGGTGGCCTCGGTGAGGGAGTCGGCGCTGTACTCGATGGAGCTGCGGTAGTGGGGCACGGCGAGGTAGAAGCGCACCGCGCGGGCGGGGTACTGGGCGGTGACCTCGCTGACCAGCGCGCCGTTGAGGAGCGACTTCGACATCTTCTCGCCGGCGGACGTGACCCACGCGTTGTGCATCCAGTGCCGGGCGAACGGGTGGCCGGAGGCCCTGGCTTGCGCCAGCTCGTTCTCGTGGTGCGGGAAGCGCAGGTCGATGCCGCCGCCGTGGATGTCGAACTCGTCGCCGAGATACTTGATCGCCATCGCAGAGCACTCGAGGTGCCAGCCGGGTCGACCGCGGCCC
>DAIEHO010000145.1 GCA_027353565.1 Propionibacteriaceae bacterium | reverse complement strand
GGCGACCTCGCCGGCTACCAGAAGGCCAACCAGACGGCGCAGGCTGCGGTGGACAGGGCAATCAAGGCGATGGGCGGCTGATCCCGGTCCCGGCGCGACGGTTGTCGGCCCAGCCGTCGCGCTAGAGGTCGGGAGTGGGTTCGGCCTCGACGCCGAGGGCCTCGGCCAGCTCGGGGTCTCCGACGACGAGTACGGCGGGGTCGGTGGGCCAGATGTCGGTGAACACCGCGGTCGCCTCGTCGGGGGTCACGCGGGCCAGCTGGGCCGTCGACTCGTCCACGTGGCGCCAGTTGAGCCCTTGGGACGCGAGGACGACCGCCTGCTGCGAGACGCCTCCGGCGGTCGCATAGCGCAGCGGGGCCGTGCGTGTCAGGTAGTTCACGGCACGTCTGACCTCGGCCGCCGTGAACGGTTTCGCGGCGACGTCGAGCAGGCGCAATGCCTCCGTGACGGCGTCGGGGACGACTTCGGTACGGAACGAGCCACCGACGGTCGCGTACCCACCGTGGCGCAGCTGCGTGCTCGACATGTACACGCCGTACGTGTAGCCGCGACGCTCGCGCAGCTCGGTGTTGAGACGGCTCTGGAACGTGCCGCCGAGCACCGAGCAGGCGACCTGGAAGGCCGGCCAGCGCGGGTCGGAGCGGTCGATCGCGGCGGCTGCGATCCGCAGGTCCGCCTGGACGGCGCCGGGTCTGCTGACGAGGCGACGGCGACCCGGCGCCGCTCCCGGCTCCTCGTGATCGCTGCGGACTCCTGTGTCGGCCCAGTCACCGAACGCACGCTCCACGAGAGCGACCGGGTCCAGGCCGGCGAAGTCACCCGCGATCACGAGCGTTGAGCCTGCCGGCCCGTAGTGCGTCTTCTGGAACGCGCGGACATCGTCGGGCCCGAACGCGGAGAGGGTGGCCGTGGACCCACCCGTGGGCCTGCTGGCACGGAAGGCGTCGTTGAAGACCACGCTCGGCACGAGCGCGGCCGCCAGCTGTGAGGAGTTGGCCATCACCTGCTGGATCTCGGCTCGTCGCAGACCGATGTGGCGCAGGACGTCGTCGTCGGCCAGAGCAGGGGTGCGGATCGCCTCGGCGAACAGGGGGAAGGCGTCGGCGACCCCGGTCACAGGCACGTCGACGCTCACATGGGTGGCGAGCTGCGTGACGCCCGCCCCGATGACCGCGCCCGTGTTCTCGAGGGTCTCCGAGTACAGGGACCCGGGATGAGACCGTGACCCCTCGTCGAGGGTGTGGGCTGTGATGTTGGCGATGCCCTCTCGGGCGCTGGGCTCGGCGCTCAGCGGGACGTCCAGCGCCATCGTGGCGCTGATCACGTACTGGCCGGGCAGGTCGAAGAGCCACACGGCCAGGCCGTTGTCCAGCCGGTGCTCGCGTGCGGGCGGGAACGACCAGGCGGGCTGGCGACCGAGGCGGGGGCGAGGCGAGCTCATCAGGCTTCTCTCCTGCTGTAGGTGAGGACCGCTCGATGGTCCGGGTCGAGCCACCGCCGGCTGGCGCGCACCACATCGTCCTTGGTCACGGACAGGACGGTGCGGAGTCGTTGGTTGACCCAGTCCGGCGACCCGTGCAGCGTTGCGGCCTGGCTGAACCGGTCAGCGCGCTCGTCGAGGGCCGACAGCTCCGTGAGCCACTCGCGGGCGAACTGGGCCTGAGCCCGCCCGTGCTCCTCGTCGGTCGGCCCCTCGTCGACGAACTGTGCCCAGGCCTCGAGCATCGCGGACTCGAGTGCCTCGGGCTCCACGCCGTCCCAGCACCTGGCGGACGCCACACCGACGGAGTTGCCACGGGCGAGTGACATCGTGAACGCACCGGCCCCCTCGGCGAGCTCCGTACGGACGAGCGCCTGGTGGAGCCGTGACGTGATCCCGTCACCCAGCACGGACGTGGCCAGGCCGAGCGCCTCGAGGTCGGGGTCGCCGGCCTTCGGGAGCCGCCACATCGCGTACACGGCGTCCCGCGGGACCGACGAGGTGACGTGGCTGCGAGGGATGCCCTCATGCGGAGGCAGCGCGGCGACGTGAGGTCGGCGCCGACCGGCGAGGCTGGGCAGGTCGCCGAAGTACTGCTCGGCCAGCCTGAAGCCGTGGTCGGGAGAGACGTCCCCGGAGAGCGTCAGCACCGCCCTGCTCGCTCGGTAGTTGGCGCGGAAGAACGCCTGGATGTCGGACAGGGTGGCCGAGTCGAGGTGCTCCATCGAGCCGATCGTGGGGTGCGCGTACGGGTGGTCCTCGGGGAAGCTCAACGCGAGGATCCGGTGCCACGCGTCGCCGTAGGGCACGTTGTCGTACCGCTGGCGCTTCTCCTCCTTGACCACCTCGCGCTGGTTGTCGAGGCTCGCCTGGTCAACGGCCTCGAGCAAGGTCCCCAGACGGTCCGCCTCCATCCACAGCATCATCCTCAGGGCCGAGGTCGGGACGGCTTCGAAGTAGTTCGTGCGGTCGTACGAGGTGGTGCCGTTCACGGAGCCGCCTGCCGCCTGCGCGAGTCCGATGTGGTCGCCGGACTTCACGTGGGCGGAGCCCTGGAACATGAGGTGCTCGAAGAGGTGTGCCAGACCGGTCTTGTCCGGCGCCTCGTCGGCGGAACCGACGTCGTACCAGAGGTTCACCGCGACGACGGGCACGTTGTGGTCCGGGTTCACGACGACGCGAAGACCGTTGTCGAGCCGCTTCTCGAACAAGGGGTAGGTGATCATACGGGGGTCCATGATGCCGCCACACTAGCCGGAGCGAATGCCACGTGACTCGAGGTAGTAACGCTTGTCGTCGGCCTGTCCGAGGGAAAACGTCTTCCGGGGCAAGGCTCCGTCGGCGACGATGGATGCGAAGAAGGAGTCCTTCGGAACAGCCGGCAGGAAGAGGCCGAGGTTCGAGCCTCGCCGCCCGATCTGGTCCGTGGCCTCGGCCCCGTGGATGTAGTCCACCTCGCGGCCGGAGCCGACCAGCGCGTCGATCACGGTCTGGAGCGTTCCCGCAGGGATGCTCGCCTCCGGGTCGGAGAGCGTGTACGTGGCGTACCCGCTCCGGTCGCAGTAGCCGAACGTCTGCTCGGCGGACGCCGCGACCCGCCTCATCAGCTCGTCGGACGAGTCCGCGGGCGAGACCCTGTACGAGCCGCAGTGGAGGGCCAGCTCGGCCTCGAACACGTCGCGGGGGGTGTCGAAGAGGACCCGGTGGATCGGTGCGAACTCGAGCCCCGGGTCGAAGATGTTCTCCAGCTCGACGAGCGCCCAGCGGGCCGGGTGCGTCTCGCGCTCCGTGTCGCCCAGGGTCGGCTTGAGGTCGTCCCAGCAGCTCTTGGCGGTGGCGAAGCTGTGGTTGCCGTCGCCCATGGCGAAGAGGAGGGGGTCGGTCCCCCCAAGCCCGTCGTGCAGAGCCGCCAGGGCTTCGGCGAACAGCGGGACCGCCTCCGCCGGCACGGCCCAGCCTGTCACGTGGCCGCCGTGCTGCATGAGCTCGACGTCGTACGCCGGTGTCAGGGTGCCGCAGACCGCGGCGAGCGGCTCGATCACCGAGCGGGCCGGGTCAGAGATGAGGACCATGATGTGCGGCAGCTCGAGCGGTGCGTTCTCGCGGATCCGCTTCCGTGGCGGGATCCGGTCGAGGATCGTGCCCTCGGTGGCACGGATCAGGGTGCGGTCGTCGGCGTTCCAGCTGTACCGCTCGAGGTCGAGCGCGACCATCACGCCCCACCGGACGACGCCGGTGGCCGTCCGGCGCCGGACGAGGACCAGAGTGGACTCGTACGTGTCGAGCAGACCCCGTTCGAGGTAGTCGCGCATGGTGGTGTTGATCGCGTCGATACGACGTTGGGGGTCCGCCTCGTTGAGGTAGACCTCCGGGTAGACCAGCCGCAGCGTGGATGGTGCGTCGCCCACGACGTCTTCGACCTCGGCCCAGTAGTCGGGCTGCGCCGTGTACTGGTCGCAGGC
>DAIEHO010000168.1 GCA_027353565.1 Propionibacteriaceae bacterium | reverse complement strand
CCCGGCGAGCCCCGACCGTACGGTCTCGACCTCCGGCAGCTCAGGCACCGACTCCGCCGACGACCGCGGCGTGCGACGTGTCGGCGACGGTCTTGAGCGCCGTGAAGGCGGACGCGGCCGCTTCCTGCTGGGCCTGCTTCTTGTTGAGGCCTCGTCCTGGCCCGTACATCTCGTCGCCCACGACCGCGTACGCCTCGAAGCGCTTGTCATGGTCCGGGCCGGACTCGGTGACCTGGTAGGTCGGCACACCGAGTGACAGGGTCGCGGAGAGCTCTTGGAGACTGGTCTTCCAGTCGAGGCCTGCGCCCAGCGTGGCGGCCTCCTCGACGACAGCGTCGAAGAGCGCGTGGACGAACTGGCCGGCGGGTGCGATCCCGCACTGGAGGAAGACGGCGCCGATCACCGCCTCGAGCGTGTCGGCGAGGATCGACGCCTTGTCCCGACCGCCGGTCGTGGCCTCGCCCCGGCCGAGCAGCAGCTCGTGGCCGAGGTTGAGCGAGCGTGCGACAGCGGCGAGGGACTGTGCGTTGACGACGGCGGCCCGGAGCTTCGCCAGGATGCCCTCGGGCTCGTCCGGGAACGTCAGGTAGAGGTGCTCGGTGACGACGACGCCAAGAACAGCGTCGCCGAGGAACTCCAGGCGCTCGTTGGTGGGCACGCCACCGTTCTCGTACGCCCAGCTCCGGTGCGTGACAGCAAGCCGGTACAGCTGGGGGTCGAGATCGATTCCCAGCTCTCTGAGAACCTCGAGCACCTGGCTCATGGCCTGGTTCTCAGGCCTCGAGCACCTGCCGGCGGGTGCCCTTGGCGCCGTACTGGCCACACGTGGGGCACGCAGTGTGGGGCAGGTGCTGCGCCTTGCAGGCCGGGTTGCTGCAGGTCACGAGGGTAGGCACGGCGGCCTTCCACTGCGACCGGCGCGAGTGGGTGTTGCTACGCGACAACCGCCGCTTGGGAACCGCCATCAGTAACTCCTCTTATCGACCAGGCGCTGTGCCTGGCAGTGCTGCTACTCCTGCGTCGCCGACCATTGCTGCAGGCTCCCCCAGCGGGGATCCGGCTCGTCGCCGTGGCTGTGGTCGGGATCGTCGTTGAGATCCGCTCCGCACACCGCGCAGATGCCCCGACAATCTTGGGTGCACAGGGGTGCGAAGGGCAAATCCAGTACAACAGCGTCTCGGAGGACCGGCTCGAGGTCGATGCGTTCGCCCTCGTTCCGTGCCGCCTCGTCGTCGGGCTCGTTGCCCGGGTAGTAGAACAGCTCCTGGATGTCGATCTCCATCGAGTCGGAGATCGGTCGCAGGCAGCGGGTGCACTCCCCGACCAACGTGACCACTGCGGTCCCGGTGACCAGCACCCCCTCGCCCACCGCCTCGAGCTTGACGTCCAGCTCGACAGGTGAACCCTCGGGTACACCGATGACACCGATCCCGAGATCCGCTGGGGCCTCGGCAGTACGGCGAAGCGTCCTCATCGTCCCAGTTGACCTCGCCAGCTCATGGGTCTCGATGACGAGACTGGAGCGTGGGTCAGGCTGACGACGGTGAGTCATCTCGTACCCCTTCGACTTCCGGACCACTTGGTGACACCGACGGTCAACCCTACCGGTCCGTACGCGGCTGGTCCTAATCGTGATCCGTGCGCCGACTGCGCTAGATGCTCGGCAGCGCCTCGACGTCGCTGTCGTCGAGCTTCGACCGTCTGGCCAGCTGCTCACGCATCAGTCCGACCTGGCTGGACGTCTTCTGGAGCGACGCCTCGAACTCCGCCAAGCGCCCGTCGACGTACATGTCGGCCTCGACGCGGATCTGGCGGGCCTCTTCGTCCGCCTGGGCGCGGACCGCGGTGGCGTACTCGTTCGCCTCGCGCGCCACCCCGGACACGCTGGCGATCTCCTTGGCCTCCTGGCGGGCCGCCTCGAGGATCTCCGTCGCCTGCTCGCGAGCGTGCGCATGCGCCGTGAACTGCTCGCTGATGACCGTACGGGACCTCTCGAGGTCGGCAGGCAGGTCCGCGACGATCGTGTCGATGAGGCTGAGAACCTCTGCCCGGTTGACCATGCAGCTCGCCGACATCGGGACGTTCCGCGCCTCCGCGACGATCGCCCTCAGCCGCGCCAGGTCCTTCTCCGTGCTGGAGAGCTGCTCCTCGTCAGCGAACTGCGTGTTGTCCTCAGTCATGTGCCCTCCTCGTGGCGAGTCGTTCCGCGACGACGGCAGGTACGTACGGTGCCGCGTCGCCCCCCAACGTTGCGACCTCTCGCACCAGTGTGCTGGATACGTACGACCACTGTGCCGCGGCGGGCAGGATCACGGTCTCGACACCCGTCAGGGACTGGTTCATGCGGGCCATGCCGACCTCGAAGTCGAAGTCGGCGGCCGCCCGTGCCCCCTTGACGATGGCGTCGGCGCCGTGGGCGCGGCAGAACTCGACGAGCAGCCCGCTGAGCGGCTCGGCCGTGACGCCCTCGATGCCTGCCGTCGCCGCCCGTACGAGCTCCAGCCTCTCGGCCGGCTCGAACAGGTAGCGCTTGCTCGAGTTGGCGCCCACCGCGACGACGACCTCGTCGAAGATCGCCCGGGCGCGCCGGATGACGTCGAGATGACCGTTCGTGATGGGGTCGAACGACCCCGGCACGACTGCTCTCACGGTGCTGCCTTCCTTGTGGCGTAGTGAATCGTCGTCTCACCGTAGCGGCGACCCCACGCGTCAGCCAGCGCGGGTGGCAGAACCGGGTCCGGCGTGCGGCTCGACCGTTCGACGACGAGCAGTCCGTCCTCGGCCAGCCACCCGCGATCGAGGATCGCGCCGACGGCGGCCGAGAG
Source organism: Propionibacteriaceae bacterium (assembly GCA_027353565.1). Lineage (GTDB taxonomy): Bacteria > Actinomycetota > Actinomycetes > Propionibacteriales > Propionibacteriaceae > Fen-668. The sequence continues at coordinate 23 of DAIEHO010000168.1, read as the reverse complement.
CTCCTCCTCGGGCAGGGCGTACG
>DAIEHO010000139.1 GCA_027353565.1 Propionibacteriaceae bacterium | reverse complement strand
GCGGTCCACGCTGCCCGGGCAGCGGCACTGGCGCAGGCACCCCTCGTCCACACAGGCCTCAGTCCAGACCGGGGGAGCTGGCCCCGGCGGCCGCCCAGTTCAGTCAACGGCGTCGTTCGTGGTCTCCGCTGTCGAAGCCAGCGCGTTGACGGCAGCCACCGTCACGGCCGAACCGCCCCGGCGTCCGGTGAGGGCGATGAGCTCCAGGCCGTACGGGTTTCCGACCAATGCCTGCTTCGACTCGGCCGCCCCGACGAAGCCCACCGGGCATCCGATGATGACCGCCGGCTTGAGCCCGGTGTCGCGGACCACCTCGAGCAGACGGAAGAGCGCGGTCGGGGCATTACCGATCGCCACCACGGCGCCCTGGAGCATCGGTTTCCACAGCTCTACCGCGGCCGCAGACTTCGTGGTTCCCAGCTTCGCGGCCAGCTCGGCCAAGCCTGGCTCGCCGAGGCGACAGACCACCTCGTTGGCACGTGGCAGGCGCGACCGGATGATGCCGGCGGCGACCATCGTGGAGTCACAGAGGATCGGCGCGCCCTCGCGAAGTGCGCGGCGACAGGCTGCGACGACGCCCGGCGTCCAGCGCAGGTCGGCCACAATGTCGGGCTGCGCAGCTGCGTGGATCATCCGTACCGCGACGCGGGCGATGTCGTCCGGCAGCCCCGACAGGTCGGCCTCGCGACGGATCGTCGCGAACGACTCGGCATAGATGGCTGAGCCATCGGTCAGGTACTCGTAGACCGGCTCGGGCATCCCTTAAACCTCCTGTGACGAACTGGGTTCAGCCTCTCACAGCCCCTCAGGCCTTGACCCACGCCCACTGGACCACGGGGCGCAGCGGACGCCATGACCAGAACCGCCCCAGCGGCTCGGCGCTGTCGATGCTGATCCGGGACAGGGAGCCGCCCAGTGCCCGGTGCAGGTCAGTGAGCGTCCTTCCGGTCTCGAGGGTCACACCGTGCGCGACCAGACGTCCGGACGGGCTCAGCGCCGCCATGCACGCTTCCACGATGTCGGTGACAGCGCCGCCGCCGCCGATGAACACGGCGTCGGGCCGCGCCGATATGGCCCCCCTGAGCCGTGGGCCAGGTTCACGCGGGGCGACGCGCCTTGAGCCATTCCACGACGGCCGCGGTGGTGGCTACCTCGTCGATGCCTCGTGGGGGCGCGGGTCGGGCCACCATGAACACCGCGATCCCGAGGCGCGCCGCCGCGTCCAGTTTCGCCGCGGCGGCCCGGCCGCCTGAGTCCTTGCTGACGAGTGCCGAGATGCGCTCCGTACGGAGCATGGTCAGCTCGCTGTCGAGGTCGAAAGGGCCTCGCTGCACTCGCAGCTCCCAGCCTGGCCGATCCAGCCATCCGTCTGGAACCTCTGCCACCCGTGCCAGGACATGGGGCAGGGTGCGGTAGGCATCAAGCGGCTGACGTCCGACGGTCAGCAGGACACGACCCCGCTCCGATGCCCCGGACTCGGCCACTGCGGCAGCAGTCGCACGGTGGTCGGGGACCCAGGTCCAGCCTCCGGCGTCGCTGCGCTCCGCCCAGCTGGGCCGCGACAGGCGCACCAGAGGAGTCCCCGTGGCGGTGCAGGCCCTGGCCGCGTGCGCCGTCATCGTCGCCGCGAACGGGTGCGTCGCGTCGACGACGGCATCGATGTTGTTGGCCCGCAGGTACGAGCTGAGGCCCTCCACACCGCCGAACCCGCCGACGCGGTCAGCCCCGCTGGTGCGAGCCTGTGCGGTTCTCCCCGCCACCGACTCGACGACGTCGGTCCCGGCCAGTACCAGTAGGCCCATCAGCTCGCGGCCCTCCGTTGTACCGCCCAGCAGAAGCACCCTCACCCGACTGACCCTAGGACTGTGGCCGCTGATACCGTGAGCAACGCGCGTAGCAGCGAAGCCGGTGAGAACCCGGCGCTGTCCCGCAACGGTGATGGTCCCTGCTCTCGGGGGCCGAGCCCGGTCGCCTGCTCGACGCGCATCCTGGCCCTCGAACGCGAAGGACGTACGGGTGAGTCGGCTTCTCGGAATGACCCTGGGCGTCCTGGCCGACGCCATCTTCGGCGACCCGAAGACCCACCATCCTGTCGCCGGCTTCGGAGCCGTGGCCTCCCGGATCGAACGGGCCCTGTACGCCGACTCCACAGCTCGGGGAGCCTGCTACACCGGCGTCACTATCGCCCTGGTGGCCACAGTCGGTGTCACCGCCGAGCGCGCCTCGCGGCGTCTCCCCTTGGCCCATACTCTGCTCACCGCGGCCGCGACCTGGGCCGCGCTCGGAGCCCGGTCGCTCCTCACCGAAGGCACCGTGATGGCCGACAGGCTCGAGTCCGGGAACCTCGACGCCGCCCGCGCCCAGCTGCCGAACCTCTGCGGACGTCGCCCCGACGACCTGGACGCGTCCGAGCTGGCCCGCGCCACGGTCGAGTCCCTCGCCGAGAACACCAACGATGCCGTCGTCTGCACCTTGTTCTGGGGAGCAGCCGCCGGCGTGCCCGGCATCCTCACCCATCGCGCCGTCAACACGCTCGACGCGATGGTCGGCCACCGCAACACCCGCTACGCCCGGTTCGGGACGGCGTCGGCGCGCCTCGACGACGCCCTGGCCTGGGCGCCCGCACGCCTTACCGGCATCCTCGCCTGTGTTGTTGCACCGCTGGCGGGCGGATCGGCGTCCGGCGCATTCCGCGCCCTGCGCCGCGACCACGCCAGCCATCCGAGCCCCAACGGCGGCTGGTGCGAGTCCGCCTGGGCCGGCGCACTCGGCGTCCGGCTCGGAGGCACGAACATCTATGGAGACAGGACCGAGGTACGTGGGGCGCTGGGCGAGGCTGATGCTCCCCGCCCGGACGCCCAGGCCGTGCGACGGGCATCCGCCCTGGTCGCCTGGGTGACCGCAGCAGCTGCCACGCTCGCTGTTCTCGCCACCCTTCCGGCTGAGGTTAAGAGGGCAACCCCGTGAACGGCCTCCTGATCGCGGGCACATCCTCCGATGCCGGGAAGTCGTTGGTCGTCACCGGACTCTGCCGAGCGCTGGTCCGACGCGGCATCGACGTCGTACCCTTCAAGGCCCAGAACATGTCCAACAACTCCATGGTGTGCGCCGACGGTGCCGAGATCGGCCGCGCCCAGTACCTGCAGGCGCGGGCAGCCCGGCTCGAACCCACCAGCGCCATGAACCCTGTCCTGCTCAAGCCCGGCACCGACCGTCGCGCGTTCGTCGTGCTGCGCGGGCGCCCGGGCGGGACCCTGGAGGCGGGAGAGTATGCCACCGGACGGCGTCACTTGGCCGACGCTGCCTACGCCGCGTACGACGAGCTGGCCGCCACCCATGAACTCGTGGTGGTGGAAGGTGCCGGGTCGCCCGCCGAGATCAACCTCCGCGGCGGCGACTACGTCAACCTCGGACTGGCCGGACGCTACGATCTGCCAGTCGTGGTCGTGGGCGACATCGACCGCGGAGGCGTCCTAGCGGCACTGTTCGGAACCTGGGCGATCCTCGACGATGCCGACCGGGCCCTCCTGGCGGGATACGTCATCAACAAGTTCCGTGGCGACCAGACGATCCTCGACCCCGGCTTGGCGGAGCTGACCCGGCGCACCGGCCTGCCCTGCGTCGGCGTCCTGCCGTGGCTCGAGGGCGTGTGGCTCGACGGTGAGGACGCTCTGCGCGTCGACCGCTGGGCCCCAGCCGCAAACGTGTCTCTGACGGTCGCGGTGGTGCGGTTCCCCCGGATCTCGAACTCGACCGACGTCGACGCCCTCGCCCACGAGCCCGGCGTCCGCGTGCTCGTCACCAC